>JAEWJG010000064.1 GCA_023386675.1 Actinomycetes bacterium | reverse complement strand
GGACGCGCCCGCCGCTACACTCGTGCCTATTTGCCTTACTTGGCAGCAACCACCTGCAGGGAGATGACGGCCGAGAGGTCGTCGTGCAGACGCACGGTCGCCTCGTGGTCGCCGACCACCTTGATCGGGTTGGGGAGCTCGATCTTGCGCTTGTCCAGCTCGCCGATGCCGGCCGCCTTGACGGCGTCAGCGACATCGCCGGTCTTGACCGAACCGAACAGACGACCCTCGCGGCCGGCCTTCACGGTCAGCTTGACGCGGGTGGCCTCGAGCTTCGCCTTGAGGTCCTGGGCCTGCTCGATCGTGTGCAGCTCGCGAGCGGCGCGGGCCGCCTTGATCTGCTCGACCTGCTTCTCGCCACCGCGGGACCACGCGATCGCGAAGCCCTGGGGGACGAGGTAGTTGCGGGCGTAGCCGTTCTTGACGTCGACGACGTCACCGGCCGAGCCGAGGCCGGTGACCTCGTGCGTGAGAATAACCTTCGACATGTCGTTGCTCCTTAGCGGCCAGAGCCGGCGTAGGGGAGGAGCGCCATCTCGCGGGCGTTCTTCACGGCGCGGGCGATGAGACGCTGCTCCTGGACGGAGACACCGGTGATGCGGCGGGCGCGGATCTTTCCACGCTCCGAGATGAACTTGCGCAGGGTGGCGACGTCCTTGTAGTCAATGACGCCCACGCGAACGGACTTCGCGGGAGCGGCGTTCTTGCCGTCCTTGCCCTTGCGGATCGGCTTGCGGCGGTCGCCGCTCGACTTTCCAGCCATGGTTTCCTTTGCTTTCCGCCCGTCCGGTGCTGTCACCGGCGGGCTGATGATGTGTGCCCCTCGACCGAGAGGCGAGTCTCGTTAGAAGGGGGTCTCGTCGTTGTAGGAGCCCGGAGTGTTCCAGACATCCGCACCGGCGGACGGATCCGCCGGAGCCGACGCGGCCCACGGCTCCTCGACGGCGGGCGCACCGCCGCCGAAGCCGCCCGGACCGCGTCCGGAAGACTGGGCGCGGGTGACCTGCGCGGTGGCGTAGCGCAGCGACGGGCCGATCTCATCGATCTCGAGCTCGATGCTGGTGCGCTTCTCGCCTTCCTTCGTCTCGTAGGAGCGCTGCTTCAGGCGGCCCTGCGCGATGACGCGCGAACCCTTCGTCAGCGAACCCGCGACGTGCTCCGCGAACTCGCGCCAGACGCTGGCGCGGAGGAACAGAGCCTCGCCGTCCTTCCACTCGTTCGCCTGACGGTCGAACGTGCGGGGAGTGGACGCGATGGTGAAGTTGGCGACTGCCAGCCCGTTCTGCGTGTAACGCAGCTCGGGGTCGGCCGTGAGGTTGCCCACCACGGTGATGACGGTCTCGCCGGCCATGGGACTAGGCGCCGGCCTTCTCGGAGGTGGCGGCCTTGCGGGCGGCCTTCTCGTCGGCGCGCTTCTGAGCGGCGGCGACCTGGGCGATCGCCTCCTCGGCGCGGAGGACCTTGGTGCGCATGACGGCCTCGCTGAGCTTCAGCTGGCGGTCGAGCTCCTTGGTGGTGTCGCCCTCTGCGGTGAGCTGGACGACGGCGTAGATGCCCTCGGACTTCTTATTGATCTCGTAGGCCAGGCGACGACGTCCCCAGATGTCGACGTTGTCGATCGTTCCACCGTCGTTGCGAACGACGTTGAGGAACTTGTCAAGGCTCGGAGCCACGGTGCGCTCATCGATCTCGGGATCGAGGATGACCATCAACTCGTACTGATGCATGACTAACCCACCTCCTCTGGTCTCAGCGGCTGCAGACGTTCTGCAGCAGGAGGGTGTCATAGACGTGCCCAGGGCAGGCTTCCGCCCGGGCAACTTATCAAGGGTAACGGATGTCTCGGTCATGCTCCAACTCTCGCGGGAGCACAACGCCGGAGAGACGCGGTTACGGGATCTGTGGACAACCCCCAGCGAGAAGCCCCTGTGGACAGTTCAGCGTCGTGCGAGCCGTCAGCGGTCCTCCCACCATGCGAGCAGACGGCGCGTGGCCTCCTCCTCGCCCAGCGGGCCCTCGTCGAGGCGCAGCTCGAGCAGGAACTTCATCGCCTGGCCCACCTCTCGTCCCGGTCGCAGCCCCAGGATGCTCATGACCTGCTCGCCGTCGAGGTCGGGCCGGACGGCATCCAGCTCTTCCTGCTCCTTCAGCTCGCGGATCCGCGATTCGAGGTCGTCGTAGGCGAACCCCAGCCGGTCGGCCTTGCGGCGGTTACGGGTCGTGACGTCGGCACGCGTGAGCATGTGCAGGCGCTCGAGCTGAGGCCCTGCGTCCCGGACGTACCGCCGCACCGCCGAGTCGGTCCAGGCCGCATCGGCGTAACCGAAGAACCGCAGGTGCAGCTCGATCAGCCGGGCGACGGCCTCGATGGTCGCCTTGTCGAACCGCAGGGCGGTCAGACGCTTCTTCGCGAGCTTCGCGCCGACGACGTCGTGGTGGTAGAAGCTGACCGCGCCGCCCGGCTCGAACCGCCGGGTCGCGGGCTTGCCGATGTCATGCAGGATGGCGGCCAGCCGCAGGACGAGGTCGGGCGCCTCCCCCGGGTGCCGTTCCTTCTCGTACCCGATCGCCTGCTCCAGCACGGTGAGGCTGTGCTGATAGACGTCCTTGTGGTGGTGGTGCTCGTCCGCCTCCAGCCTCAGCGCAGGGATCTCGGGGACCACCAGCTCGGCGAGGCCGCTCTCCACCAGCAGCTCGAGGCCGGCGCGCGGCGCGTCGGCGAGCAGGAGCTTGCTGAGCTCGTCGCGGACGCGCTCGGCGCTGACGATCTCGATGCGGTCGGCCATCGCCGCCATCGCCTCGCGCGTCTCGTCGTCGACGGCGAAGCCGAGCTGGGCGGTGAAGCGCGCGGCGCGCATCATCCGGAGCGGGTCGTCCCCGAACGAGATCTGCGGAGTGCTCGGCGTGCGGAGCACTCCGGCGATCAGGTCCTCGACGCCGCCGGAAGGATCGACCAGCCGCACCTCGGGCAGCCGAAGGGCGAGGGCGTTGACGGTGAAGTCACGGCGCATGAGGTCGCCCTCGAGCGTGTCGCCGAACTCCACCTCGGGCTTACGCGTGGTGCCGTCGTAGCTGTCGCTGCGGTACGTCGTGATCTCGACCGTGTCGTCGCCGAGCCGTGCGCCGATCGTGCCGAACTGACGGCCCACATCCCATACGGCGTCGGCGATGGGGGAGACGATTCGCAGGATGTCGTCCGGTCGCGCGTCCGTCGTGAAGTCGAGATCGTGGACCCGACGGCCGAGGAGCGCGTCCCGGACGGGGCCGCCCACGAGGGCGAGTTCGTGCCCTGCCGCCTCGAAGGCGTCGGCGAGACGGGCGACCGACGGCGTACGAGCGAGGTCGCCGAGGCGTTCGAGGGATTCGGCGACGCTCTGCATGGTGCCCCAGTTTAACGGCCCCGCTCGCCGGCCTCTCAGGGGGTGACCTCTACAATCGTCGTCATGGAGGCCGAGTCGGGATCGCGCGTCGACGCATGAGCGCAGCCTCCTCCACCCTCCGCGGGGGTGTGTCGTTCCGCGCCCGCGTCCGCCTGCTGGCTGCAGCTGTGGCCGTCGGGGCACTGGCCACGCTGACCGGCGCGACCGGCGCGTCCCTCCCGGCCGTAGCAGCGACGCCGAGCCCCACCCCGACCCCCTCCGCGTCGGGCTCCGCTCTGACCGCGACCGTCACCGCGGACGACGCCGGAGTGGTGGGCGCAGGCAAGGACCTCGGCGTCTCGGTCACCGTCTCCAACCCGACCGACACCGCCTACACCTCGGGCTCGGTCGGCCTTTGGATCGACCCGTCGCCTCAGGAGGGACGCAAGGCGCTCGCGTCCTGGCTCGCGTCGACCGACAAGCCGTCGGACACGGTCACCGTCGGGCAGGCGCAGCTCAACACGCTCGAGCCGGGTGCGAGCACCGTGGTGCGCGTGACCGTTCCGGCCGCATCCCTCCCGTTCGCGGCCCGCGCCTCCTCGGCGGTGTTCGGGATGGGCGCGACCGTGCACGCCGGGCAGGCCGGGGCCGATGCGCGCACCTCCGTCGTCTGGTACCCGGGCGGAACCGCCACGCAGTCGAGCATCAACGTGGTCCTGCCGATGGTCACGCCTTCCGGGGCGGGCGGGCTGATCGCCTCCGACGACCTCGCCACCTACACGTCGCCGAACGGCATCCTCACGCGCGAGCTCGACGGCCTCGTCGGCCACACCACGGTCACGGTCGGCATCGACCCGATGATCATCGCGTCCATCCGGGTGCTCGGCAACGCCGCACCACCCAGCGCACTGGATTGGCTGACCCGTCTCTCCGAGCTGCCCAACGACACCTTCTCTCTCGGTTACGCGGACGCGGACACGGTCGGGCAGATCCAGGCGGGCCTTCCCGCGCCCCTGGCACCCACCTCGCTCGCGTACGCGATCGACCCCAAGAACTTCACCCCCGCGCCGACCCCTGTCGGAGAGCCGCCCACCGCGACGCCGACGCCCACTCCACGCACCGCGACGACGCCGACGCCCTCCCCGACCGCCACCCCCGGGCCGGTGGTCCCGGACCTCAAGAGCCTGTTGGCATGGGACTACACGCTGACGGGGATCACCTGGCCGGGGGACAAGACCGTCCGCCGGGCCGACCTCGCTCCCCTGGCCGCGGCCGGACTCACCACGACGATCGTCTCCGGCGACAACACCAATGCGGCCGACCTGACGACAACCCCCTCCGCTCCCGTCGGCGGCGGTACCGAGCACATCGTCGCGTCCGATCAGGCTCTCAGCGACGCCCTGGCGCAGGCGGTCTCCGCGCCGAGCGACACCGCCTGGAATTCGGCGATGTCGAAGGTGAACGCGCAGCTGGAGCTGATCAGCCAGGAGTCGCGCGACCCCCGCCGGCTGCTCGTGGCCCTGGACCGCTCCTGGCCGTCGAGCGGCACGCAGCTCGAGCGGACTCTCAACGCCCTGTTCTCGTCGCCGTGGTCGGCTCCCGGCTCGTTCTCGTCGGTCGCCCAGGCCCCGGCGAGCGTCGGCCTCGACCTGGTCGACGCTCCCGAGTCGGCGGACCGCGTCGCGAACATCCGCGCGCTGGTGCAGGACGAGGGATCGCTCGGCCAGTTCGCCACGGTGTTCGACGACCCGACGCGGCTGACCGGACGCACCCGGGCCGACCTGCTCACTCTCCTCGCGGTGTCGTGGCAGAACCCGCGGGCGGATTGGGCGGCGGCCGTGACCGCATCCCGCAAGGCGACCATCGCGACGCTCCACTCCATCCGGATCCTGCCCACGGAGAACGTCAACCTCGTGAGCGCGCAGGGCTCCATCCCGTTCACGGTGAGCAACGAGCTGCCGGACGACGCGGCCACCATCGTGCTGACGGCGTCGCCGTCGAACAGCCGGCTCGAGGTCGACCAGTCGACCACCAAGCGGATCCTGCAGGACTCGCGGGCGACGGTCCTCATCCCGGTCAAGGCCAAGGTCGGCAACGGCCAGGTCGTGCTCTCGCTGCAGCTCTACAGCCCGACCGGGGTGCCGATCGGCGATCCGACGTCGGTCACCGTCGACGTGCACGCCGACTGGGAGGGCATCGGCGCGCTGATCTTCGGCATCCTGCTCGTGCTGCTGTTCGGCTTCGGGATCGTGCGCAACATCCTGCGGCGGCGCTCGAAGGGCGCAGAGGACGCGGAGACCGGCGACAGCGAGGCCGCGGATGGCGAGGCCGCGGATGGCTAGCGTCGGCCGCGCCAGCGCCGTCCTCGCCTCCGGCACGCTGGTCTCGCGGCTCCTCGGCTTCGCCAAGGCGTGGCTGCTCGTGCAGGCGATCGGCGTCGTCTCCTTCGCCGCCAACGCCTACAGCACCGCCACGATCGTGCCGAACAGCCTCTACGCGATCATCGCGCAGGGCATCCTCAACGCCATCCTGGTGCCGCAGATCGTGCGGGCCTCCGTCAACGCGGACGGCGGACGGGCGTACATCAACAAGCTCGTCACGCTCGGGATGGTCGTCTTCGCCGCCGTGGCGCTCGTTGCGACCTTCCTCGCGCCCGTCCTGGTCGCGCTCTTCGGCGTGCCCCCGGCGCAGCGCGAGCTCGCCACCGCGTTCGCGTATTGGTCGCTGCCGCAGATCTTCTTCCTCGGCCTCTACACGCTGCTGGGGGAGGTGCTCAACGCGCGCAAGTCGTTCGGCCCGTTCACCTGGGCGCCGGTGGTCAACAACATCGTCGCCATCGTCATGCTGGGGGCGTTCATCCTCGCGTTCGGGGCCTTCTCGACCGGTAACCCCCATACGCAGTGGTCGTTCGGGATGGTCGCCCTCCTCGCCGGCGGTGCGACCCTGGGCGTCGCGGTCCAGGCGCTAATCCTGTTCGTCTTCTGGCGCCGGGTCGGACTCCGGTTCCGGTTCGACTTCGGCTGGCGCGGCGTCGATCTCGGCACCGCAGGCAAGGCCGCCGGATGGACGTTCGCCATGCTCATCGCGACCCAGGTCGCGGGGCTCATCGAGACCAACGTGTCCAACTCCGCCGGCGCCGCCTACGCGGGTCCGTTCGTCATGCAGAACGCGTGGCTCATCTTCATGCTCCCGCACGGCATCATCGCCGTCTCGATCGTCACCGCCTACTACACGCGGATGGCCGAGCACGCGCACCGCGGATCCGTGGGGGAGTTCCGGCAGGACTTCTCCTCGGCCGCCCGCTCGATCATGTTCCTGATCGTGTTCTCGTCCGCCGCGCTGATCGTGACCGCGTACCCCATCGCGCGCGTCTTCACCTCCGACTACCAGGCGCTCGGCCTCGTGCTCATCGCCTACCTCGTCGGGCTGGTGCCGTTCTCGCTCGTGTTCATGGCGCAGCGCGCGTTCTACTCCCTCGGCGACACCCGCACGCCGTTCTTCTTCACCCTCGCCCAGGTGGTCGTCATCGTCGCGGGCGTTCTGCTCTGCTTCCTGGTCCCGCCGGAGACGCGCGCCGCCTCCGTCGCGCTGGTCGTCTCGATCGCCAGCGTCGTGCAGGCGGTTCTCGCGTTCGCGCTACTCCGCCGCCGCACCGGGGGAGTGGATGGGGGACGCATCCTGAGCTCGTTGTGGCGCTTCGCGCTCGCCGGCCTCGCCGCCATCGCGGCCGGAGCCGGGTTCCTCGTCATCCTCGGCGGCGTCGGCGAAGCCGCCTTCCCGGTCAGCGGCCCGATCGCCGCGATCATCGCGACTGCGGTGATCGGCGTGGTCATGCTGGTGGTCTACGTCGGGTTCCTCGTGATCCTGCGCTCGCCCGATCTCGAGGCCGGTCTAGCGCCCATCCTGAACCGCGCCGGAGGGCGTTCCCGCACACCCAGGTGACACGGAATAGCATCCGCCTAGGATGTGTTCTACAGGTCGACGCCTCCAGACGAAGGCGTCAGGACAGATCAGGAGTTCCGCTGTGCGGCAGATCATCATCATCGGTTCCGGCCCTGCCGGTTACACCGCGGCCATCTACGCGGCCCGCGCCAACCTCAAGCCG
This sequence comes from Actinomycetes bacterium, assembly GCA_023386675.1. Taxonomy (GTDB): domain Bacteria; phylum Actinomycetota; class Actinomycetes; order Actinomycetales; family Microbacteriaceae; genus Leifsonia. The sequence goes on along the minus strand of JAEWJG010000064.1, from coordinate 9,497 downwards.
CTGCTGATCGCCTCCTCCGTCGAGGCCGGTGGCGAGCTGATGAACACCACCGAGGTCGAGAACTTCCCGGGCTTCCCGGAGGCGGTCATGGGACCGGACCTCATGTTCAAGATGCAGGCGCAGGCCGAGAAGTTCGGCACCGAGATCGTCCTCGACGACGTCGTGTCGGTCGACCTGACCGGCGAGGTCAAGAAGGTCACCCTCGGCTCCGGCGCGGTGCACGAGGCGCTGGCCGTGATCTTCGCGACCGGTTCGGCCTACCGCAAGCTCGGCCTGGCCGACGAGGAGCGACTGTCCGGTCATGGCGTCTCCTGGTGCGCCACCTGTGACGGGTTCTTCTTCCGCCAGCGCACCATCGCCGTCGTCGGCGGCGGCGACTCGGCGATGGAGGAGGCCACCTTCCTGACGCGCTTCGCCGACAAGGTGTACATCATCCACCGCCGTGACAGCCTTCGCGCCTCCAAGATCATGCAGGACCGCGCGTTCGCCAACGACAAGATCGAGTTCATCTGGAACTCCGAGGTCATCGGCATCGGCGGCGACGAGCAGGTGCAAGACGTGAAGCTCCGCAACCTGGTCACCGGCGAGGAGAGCGAGCTGCACCTGCAGGGCCTCTTCATCGCGATCGGCAACGACCCGCGCGTCCACCTCGTCCACGGTCAGCTCGACCTGACCCCCGAGGGCACGATCGCGGTCGACGGCCGCACCTCGAAGACCAACCTCCCCGGTGTCTTCGCCGCGGGCGACGTCATCGACCCCACCTACCGTCAGGCGGTCACCGCCGCCGCGTCCGGAACGGTCGCGGCCCTCGACGCGGAGCACTACCTGACCACCCTTCCCCAGAACCTCCTCGACAGCGCAGCGGATGGCGCGTCGGGCGACCTCGAACTCACGACCACCGCATAAGGAGAAACAAGAAAATGTCAGCAGCACGTTCGGTCACGGACTCCAGCTTCGAGCAGGACGTCCTCAACAGCGAGAAGACCATCCTCGTGGACTTCTGGGCTGAGTGGTGCGGTCCGTGTCGCGCCGTCGGCCCGATCCTCGACCAGATCGCCTCCGAGCACGCCGACAAGATCGAGATCGTCAAGCTCAACGTCGACGAGAACCCGCAGACCGCTGCGAAGTACCAGATCACCTCCATCCCGGCGATGAAGGTCTACCAGGGTGGCGAGGTCGTCAAGACCGTCATCGGCGCCAAGCCGAAGCCCGCCCTCGAGGCCGACCTGGCCGCCTACCTCGCGTAGCGCGACCCGTCCTCTTCAGACCCGTCCGGCGCTCACCCGCCGGGCGGGTCTTTTTCGTACCCCGAGGGCGTCACCGATTTTCCCGCCGGTACGCCGCCCCCATAGCATTGCTGAACGGCAGAGAAACGGAACCCACACGTGATCGAACAGGGGACCTCGCAGCAGCGGGGCAACAATCTGGACCCGTGGTACAACCACTACGCGCAGCGCACCAGCGGCCTGGCCGCAAGTGAGGTCCGAGCCCTGTTCGCCGTCGCCAGCCGCCCCGAGGTGGTCTCCCTGGCCGGCGGCATGCCGTACGTCTCCGCCCTGCCGCAAGACCTGGTGGTCGGGGCGATGGATCGGGTCATGCGCGAGCAGGGCGCCGTCGCCCTCCAGTACGGGTCCGGCCAGGGCGTTCCCGCCTTGCGCGAGCAGATCCTCGAAGTGATGGCACTCGAAGGGATCAGCGGAAGCGCCGACGACGTCATCGTGACCACCGGTTCGCAGCACGCGCTGGAGCTGTTCAGCAAACTGTTCCTCGACCCGGGGGATGTGGTGCTCGCCGAGGGGCCCAGTTACGTCACCGCGATGGTCATCTTCAAGTCCTACCAAGCGGAGGTCGACCACGTTCCGTCCGACGAGCACGGCCTCATCCCGGAGGCGCTGCGCGAGCACATCGCACGGCTGAAAACGGCTGGACGCACCGTGAAGTTCCTCTACACGGTGCCGACGTTCCACAACCCGGCCGGTGTCACCCTCACCTGGGAGCGCCGCCTCGAGATCCTCGAGATCGCGCGGCAGAACGACATCCTCGTGTTGGAGGACAACCCGTACGGGCTGCTGTACTTCGACGAGAAGCCACCGGCGGCCATGCGCTCGGTCGAGAAGGACGGGGTCGTGTACCTGGGCACCTTCTCCAAGACCCTCGCGCCGGGCTTCCGGGTGGGCTGGGCGCTCGCCCCGCACGCCATCCGCGAGAAGCTCATCCTCGCCAACGAGGCAGCGGTGCTGAGCCCGAGCTCTTTCAGCCAGCTGGTGATCTCGCAGTACCTTCGCGACGCCGACTGGAAGGGTCAGATCGACATCTTCCGTGGCGTGTACCGCGAGCGCAAGGAGGCCATGGTGTCGGCTCTGGCCGAGCATCTGCCCGAGCTCCACTGGACCGATCCCAACGGCGGTTTCTACGTCTGGGTCACGCTGCCGCCGCACCTCGACTCCAAGGCGATGCTTCCGCGTGCTGTGACCGAACTCGTCGCGTACACGCCCGGCACCGCGTTCTTCGCGGATGGATCGGGCGCCCAGAACATCCGCCTGTCGTTCTGCTACCCCACGCCGGAGAATATCCGCGTCGGCGTCCGGCGGCTCGCCAATGTCATCGGCGGCGAGCAGGATCTGCTGGACACCTTCGCCGGTACCGGGCCGCTCGACGCGGCGCAGCGTCGCAGCCGCACCAGCGCCAACCCGCCCACCGACCTCCGCTGACCGGTGGACCACGACGAGAAAGACCTGATCATGGCACAAAATGATGTACTCGAGATCGTCGTTCTCGCTGGCGGGATCTCGCATGAGCGGGACATCTCCCTGCGCAGCGGACGTCGCGTCGCGGACGGCCTGAACGCGCTGGGCCACCGGGTTTCGCTGCGCGATCCCGACGCGTCGCTGCTGGCGTTCCTCGATGAGAGCCGCCCGGATGTCGTATGGCCGGCGCTGCACGGGGCGAGCGGCGAGGACGGCGCGCTGCGCGGTCTGCTGGAGCTGACCGGTGTGCCCTTCGTCGGCTCGCGCGCCGCTGCGTCGCGGCTCGCGTGGTCGAAGCCGAACGCCAAGACCATTGTGGCCAGGGCCGGCGTCTCCACCCCCGCCTCGGTGACCTTGCCGCAGGAGACCTTCCGTGAGCTCGGCGCCGGGAGCGTGCTCGAGACGGTACTCGCGGGGCTGACCCTGCCGGTGGTCGTCAAGCCGGCGCAGGGCGGATCCGCGCAGGGTGTCACGATCGTGACCACTGCCGAGGAGCTCCCGCGCGCCATGGTGGATGCGTACACCTACTCCGATGTCGCCCTGATCGAGCAGAAGGTCGATGGTGTGGAGGTCTCCGTCGCGGTGGTCGACAGCGGCGACGGTCCGTCCGCCCTGCCTGCGGTCGAGATCGAGCCCGTCGAGGGCGCTTACACGTTCGACGCCCGGTACAACGCGGGGGAGACCCGTTTCTACGCGCCGGCACGGCTGGAGGAGCAGGTGTCGGCGGCGGTCGCTGAGTCGGCTGTGAACGCTCACGTCGCGCTGGGCCTGCGGCACCTGTCCCGGATCGACCTCATCGTGGACGCAGCGGGGACGCCGTGGTTCCTCGAGGCGAACGTACTTCCCGGCCTCACCGAGACCTCGATCATGCCCCAGGCGATCACCGCGTCGGGGCGTGAGCCGGGCGACGTCTACGCCGCTCTGGCCCACGCCGCGATCGCCGACGCCTGATCAGCTGTAGCTCGGCTGGCCGATCTCCTCGAGGATGCGGTTGAGGTCCTGGATGGTGGCGAAATCCACTACGATCTGGCCTTTTCTCGCACCGAGGGTGATCTTCACGCGGGTGTTGAGGCGGTCGCCGAGGGTCCCGGCGATCTCGTCGAGGTGTCCGCGGTGACGTCCGGCCGTCGCTTTCTGCCGCTCCGGCTTCGGCGTCTTGCTGGCTGCCGCCTCGGCCTGACGGACCGAGAGATCCTCGTTCACGATCTTGTCCGCGAGCCGGATCATCGCTTCGTGGTCGTCGCCGAGCGACAGGATCGCGCGCGCGTGCCCGGCGCTGAGCACGCCGGCGGCGACGCGAGCCTGGACGACGGCGGGTAGCTTGAGGAGGCGGATCGTGTTGGTGATCTGCGGACGCGAGCGTCCGATCCGGTTCGCGAGCTCCTCCTGCGTGATGCCGAAGTCGGCGAGGAGCTGCTGGTACGCCGATGCCTCTTCGAGCGGGTTCAGCTGGCTGCGGTGCAGGTTCTCGAGCAGCGCGTCCCGGAGCATGTCCTCATCCGCGGTGTCCTTGACCACCGCTGGGATGCTGTCGAGCCCGAGCTCCTTCGTCGCACGTAGTCGACGCTCGCCCATGATGAGCTCGTAGCGGCCCGGCTCGTCGGCGAGTGGCCGCACGACGACCGGCTGCAGGACGCCCACCTCGCGGATGCTGGCGACCAGTTCGTCCAGCGCCTCGCGGTCGAACTCGGTGCGCGGCTGCGCCCGGTTCGGGACGATGTCGTCGGGGGAGAGGCTGGCGAGCCGGGCGCCGGGAACGGCGACCAGCTCCTCGGGACGCTCGGCGACCGCCGTCGCCGTCCCCATCCCCGAGGAGTTGTCGGGGAAGAAGACATCCACCGGCCGGCTGGCCTGGTCACTGGTGGGGATGAGGGCGCCGATGCCTCGGCCCAGTCCGGTGCGCTTCGCTGCCATTAGCGGGGTACTCCTCTGCGTGCGATCTCTGCGGCCGCCTCCATGTAGGAGAGGGACCCGCTCGAGTTGGTGTCGTAGCTGATGACGCTCTGTCCGTAGCTCGGAGCCTCGGAGATGCGGACGGAACGGGGGATGATCGTGTCGAGCACCTCGTTGGGGAAGTGCTCCCGTACGTCGGCGGCGACCTGGTGCGCCAGGTTGGTGCGCGAGTCGTACATGGTCAGCAGGATCGTCGACACCCGAAGCTTCGGGTTGAGGTGCCGCTCGATCAGCTGGATGTTCTTCAGCAGCTGACTCAGCCCTTCCAGTGCGTAGTACTCGCACTGGATCGGGATGAGCACCTCCGTCGCCGCCACGAACGCGTTGATGGTGAGGAGTCCGAGCGACGGCGGGCAGTCGATGAGCACGTAGTCGATGTCGTACTCGTCCAGGAAGCGGCCCAGCGCGCGGGACAGCCGCTGCTCCCGGGCGACCATCGACACGAGCTCGATCTCCGCACCCGCGAGGTCGATGGTCGCAGGGATGACGAAGAGCCCATCGAACTCGGGACTCTTCTGAATGACCTCTTCCATCTCACGGTCATTTACGACAACGTCATAGACGCTCGGCGTGCCTTCGCGGTGCTCGACGCTGAGCGCCGTCGAGGCGTTTCCCTGCGGATCCAGGTCGATCACCAGCACGCGCGCGCCGGATTTGGCCAGGGCTGCGCTGAGATTGACCACGGTCGTCGTCTTGCCGACGCCGCCCTTCTGGTTGGAGATAGTGAAGATGCGGGTCTTCGAGGGGAGCGGAAGGGTGGTCGCGGCGATCACTTGCCGCCGACGAGCGAGATCCTGGATCTCCTGAGCGAGGGGAGTGGTCCCATCGAACGTCGCCGGAGTCTCCGTCTCCATCTTGCTCCCGATCTCACCTACTCCGCCGTGATCCTCGGCGTGGGGTTGTTTCACGTGAAACCTCGTCGCTCCTTGGTGCTTCGCACCGGCTGGGTCGGTCGGCACACCCGCAGCGCACCCGTTGATCAACTCTAACCCGAGCATCCGACGCTTCCCGCCACGCCGCGCGATGCAGAAGCGGTGGCGTTTGGCGATCTGCTTCTACGGGGGAGCGCGCGCGCGTTTCACGTGAAACGCGCCGGGCGGTGACTCGGGGGATTCGTGAATTCTCGCCCTAAGTGGGCCGGTGCCACCTGGCGTGCACGATCCGCACCCTCTGACAGTGCTGCGCCGCGGTAAGCCCAATGAGCCTCCTAGGTGAAGCGACCGTTAATGGTGCCTGATGCGCCTCTGCTTCAACTCGCCAAACGGCGGGACGGCCAAGCGGTCGGGCTTGACGTGGCACTGGCGGGGTTCCCATCGAGCCTGCCCGGCATCACTGCGCTGAGCTCGACCGCCGGTGCGATGGCTGACTGTATGCAGCGCGGAACGGACCTCTCGGGCCGCACGCCGGGACGACTCTGCCACGTCTGGCCGTGTGCAGGGCGGCAGCGACAGTGGCCGAGGCGCCCAGCTGGGCCCGCTCGGCCAAGGCGGGAGTTGAGCGTAAAGTTTCACATGAATCACACTCCGCTCGCCATAGACCGGACGGTAAGCGTGGCTGAACCGCGTACGCCAGTATCGGCGATGACGATGGCAGTGGTAGTGGCAGAAGGAACCCCGTCTCCGGCACCGGCGGCGTACGTGGTCATCAACGGACCGGTTTCACGTGAAACATGGCCGCCTTGCGATATGGCCAGGCCAGGATGCCGAGTCGACACCGTCTTGGGCGACTGGCAGTCGCAAGCGTCCCGCGCTTGTGCTTGCGACACGTGGCAGCGAGCCCCCGGTTTCGCGTGAAGCGCTCCTGGTAAGCCCCAAAGCCGCGGCGACAATGAAGTCGGACCAGCTGTAACGCAGCAGTGGCACCCTTCCTCCGACATGGGCGCCAATCTGGCGGCTGGACCCAGCTGTGCCGCGTGAAGCGGGTCATGCTCCCGCAGGGCCGGCGCAAGCGGCCGAGCCCGCTTCGACGCGACGCGTCAGCGGCGCGGGCAGGAGCCGTTCCCCACGAATCGGATGGACCGTACGGCGACTGAACGAACGGCTCATGAAGCGGCCCCTGCCTGGGCGCAAAAGCCGGGGCACTACCCAGGCCCTATGGGACCAGGGCGACGGCGACGATCGCAGAAGCGCCATATCTGCCACCAGAACGGCCAGCCGACCGGCTGAACCGAGCGGTATTACGTGTAACAGAGCCTGCCTGCGGAAGGCCGAGGCAAGCTACAGCGTCCGAGCCGGTGCGGGCCAACATCGCCGGCTGCTGAAGCGTGTTTCCCTCGATATTGGAGGCCATCACGGCTGTGGGGAGGGGGGATTCACGTGAAGCGGGCCGTCCCTGCTAAACGATGGCGGCAGGCTGCCGGATCCGAACAGGCGCAGGCGGAGATCGCTGGCGGCTGAAGCGTCTTTCACTCGATAGCGGAAGACAACATGCCTTTCGGGGGCGGGGTTTCACGTGAAACAGGCACTGCGCGCCAGAGGACCGCGGCAAGCTGGCGGATCCGAACCGGCGCAAGCCAACATCGCCGGCGGTTGAAGGGTCTTGCCCTCGATAAGGGAGGCCAACACGGCCGTTGGGCGCGCGGTTTCACGTGAAACAGTGCCCTGCCTGCCAGAGGACCGCGGCAAGCTGCCGGATCCAAACCGGCGCGGGCCAACATCGCCGGTTGAAGGGCCTTGCCCTCGATGGGGGGCCAACACGGCCGTTGTGCGCGCGGTTTCACGTGAAACAGTGCCCTGCCTGCCGGAGAACCGCGCCAAGCGGCCGGATCGGGACCGGCGCATGCCTACATCTCCGAGGGCTGGAGTGCCTTGCCCCTCGATAAGAGGCGGCCGACACCGCCGTTGGGCGCGCGGTTTCACGTGAAACAGTGCCCTGCCTGCCACAGGACCGCGGCAAGCTGCCGGGCCCGACCCGGCGCAGGCCGACATCGCCCGCGGTTGAAGAGTCTTGCCCTCAGTAAGGGCGGCCAAAACGGCTGTCGTGCGAGCGGTTCACGTGAGAGGACTATTCCAGGAATGAGATAGAAGGCGTAGACAGGGTCCGGCCCGACCGAGGGAGACGCCGCTGGCGTTGCACGCCAGTCGCTTCACCTCGCGTTGGCCTGCGAGTCGGTGAAGAGCAGACTAATCGCGAAGAACTGGCAGGCGCACCCGCCGAACGATTCACTAAGGCGCCCAGAGCCGGGCCACCATCGCGTGAGGATGAGGTGCACCCCCGCTGCGAGGTCATGCACACGGCGACTGCCCGACTCTCCGCAGCGACTCGAGCGACTGATCAAAGCGTGGTGCGCGGAATGGCTGGGCATGGGTCAGCACCTAGAGCCTTCACGAGCCGGCGACACAGGCTCTCACCACCCGTTCAGGCGTGCGTACTCCGCAAGAGCTCATCTGCGGTTCCCCTGATCTATGTGTCGATCCACTCCAACGGTGATCGACAGCGATGGACGCAGCTCGTTCGACGCGGCCGCACGCTGACCCCGGGTGCTCGATGTACAACACGGCGCGTAGGCCGGCAGCCAACCAATGGGCCACTTCCTCAGCCAGATCGACAGCTCGCGCTTGGCGGCGGCTGGCCCCAACCAACGCAGCAAAGCCTCCGTTGCAAGGAAGACGGCACCTTCCATCTCGGGCACCAGGGGCAGTGGGGGAGTGAGCAACGGTTGACGTCATCTCCCGCCGCAGTCGACGTGAGTTGGCGTGCCGCGAGGGTTGCGCTGACTCGCTGAACACTTGCCGCCTAAGACAGCCCTCGGCTCCCACGCTGGTCGAGCGTCGTCGTCGGCCAGAGCGGGTAGGGACCACCGTTCAGCCTGCCCGTCAGAAGTGTGTCTCGTCATCGCGGAAGTGTGTCTCCTCGTCGACGCCCGACCCGCACCCGAACCAGGACAGCACGTATTCGTTGATTCGCGCGCCACCGTCCCCGCACGAACGCGACCCCACTAACCTCAGAACCCCTGGCGCCTCATCTGGGTCGGCGCCCGCGAATACTCGCTAAACGAGGTCAGACGAGTGACAATAGGCCCCGATTGCGCATCGCCACCGCGATCGATTCGCGCTTAGAACGGCTCTCAGCGAACCGGAGCAGGCGCTTCCGCGCTACCTGAGCGCTTCAGAGCCGCCCACGCGCCGCCCGACATCACCGCACAGTCGCGCGAATGACCCTCGTGACCTCGTCCAGTACGCCTTCACCGAGCGTCAGCACCTCGATGTCGTGCACCTTGTACTTCCGGATCTCCTTAGCCGCCGCCTCGACCTCCGCGGAGGCGCCGGCGCCCTTCATCAGGACCAGCTCGCCTCCGTCCCGAAGCAGGGGAGCGGTCAGTGGGAGGAGCTTTCGGAAGGCGCTGACCGCTCGGGCGGTCACCTGATCCAGCGGGTTGTCGAGGCGCACCTCTTCGGCGCGCGCTCGGACCACCTGCACGTTGTCCAGTCCGAGGTCGGCGACCTGCTCCGTCAGCCAGGCGATGCGACGCTCCATCGGCTCGATCAGTACGAATGAGACGTCCGGGCGCGCGATGGCGAGCACGAGACCGGGGAGGCCGGCACCGCTGCCGACATCGCCGACGACTCCGGGTCGCAGGAGGGGAGCGACGATCGCGGAATTGAGGATGTGGCGCGACCAAAGCCGCGGCAACTCCAGCGGGCCGATGAGTCCGCGTTCCTCGCCTTGCTCGGCGAGACTACGGGTGAAGCGACGGGCCGTCTCGATGCGGTCGCCGAACAATGCAGCAGCCGCGGCCGGCTCGATTTCGACGTCGGTCACTGTTTCACGTGAAACTAGGCGGCGGTGATGACCGTG
>JAEWJG010000053.1 GCA_023386675.1 Actinomycetes bacterium | reverse complement strand
GAGTTACAGTTCGCACATGAGCATGCAGCGGACGGGGGCCCGCAGCGCACCGGAGCCCCACCGTCAAGATGATTTCGTCGCGGTCCCGTACCTGCGCCAGGGCCAGCTCATCTCCTTGATCCGCTGGAATCTGGTCGGCGGGGAGTGGAAGTACACGACCATCCTCGCCGAGTACCTCCATCGCGACGAGGGCTCGTGGTACCTCGTCATCAACGGCAACCGTGCCCGACTCGACCGTTCGGAGTGGGCGATCTTCAACTGAGGTCGCCCACTCCAGGGTTTACTGTTCCCGGTGTGACCCAGATAGAGAAGAGGGAGCGGTCGGCCCGGCCGGAGCATCGCTGGCCCGCCGTGATCGCCACCGTCGTCGCCCTCGTCGCCTACGCGTTCCTGCCCAGCGTCGTCCCCGCCATCGAACGGTACGCGGTGGTCGGCATCTGCGTGCTCATGGTGGTCGCGCTGGTGATCTACAACCCCCACCACCTGACCCGGGAGTCGGTCTGGTCGCGCCGGGCGGAGATCGCGCTCGCCATCTTCATCCTCGTCGCCAACCAGATCGCCTTCGGCGAGACGATCTTCCGGCTGCTGAACAAGCACGGCAACGGCTCCGAGCTCCTTCTCGCGTCGCTGCAGGTGTGGATCACCAACGTGATCGCCTTCGCCCTCGTGTTCTGGGTGCTCGACCGCGGCGGACCCGTCGCCCGCGCGATGGTGCCCCGCCCGAAGCTGGCTCTGGCGGACTTCCGGTTCCCGCAGGACGAGGACCACGACGCCGTGGACGAGGTCGCCCGCGGATCCAGCAAGACCGCCGACTGGGTCCCGAACTACATCGACTACTTCTACTTCTCGCTGTCCAACTCGATGGCGTTCAGCCCCACCGACACCATGCCGCTCACCCACCGGGCGAAGCTGCTCATGTCGCTGGAGTCGTTCGCCGGGTTCGCGCTGCTGGCCCTCGTGATCGCCCGGGCGGTGTCGCTGATCGGCTGATCCACACGATCGCGTAATGGTCTGTCGTCCGCCTCGTCATTAACGGTAGGAAGAGGCGGAGGGACGACGGATGCGAACCAAGGGTATGACGCGGGTCACGGTGGCGACGATCACCGCGGCCGTTCTGCTCGGCGTGAGTGCTGGATGCTCGTCCGAAAACCCGAGCCTTCCGCCGGCGTCGCCGCTGGCGAGCCCGTCGCCGGCTCCCGATTCGGGCTGGCGGACGCCCTCCCGTCCGAGCATCGTCTTCCGCAACACCCAGGCGGGCGCGGCCTTCGGGAAGGTCGCGTCCGTGCCGCTCACGGCGCCGGGAGGCAAGCGCACGGTGTCCCCGCTGAGCTGCGAGAGGGTCTACGCGACGCGCGGCGCGCTTTCGTGCATGAGCCGACTCGCGACCACTCCGGTCGGCTACCGGGAGACCCTCTACGAGTCGGATGGATCGGAGAACCTGTTCTGGTCGCTGCCCGGGCCGCCCAGCCGGACGCGTCTCTCCTCCGACTCGCAGCTCGCCGCGTGGACTTCGTTCGTCGACGGCGAGTCCTACGCGAACGTGAAGTTCGCGACGCAGACGATCATCACGCAGGTGCACGGAACGTATTACGGCCCGCTCGACGCCTTCACCTTCCTGCTGGATGCGAAACCGTATTACCAGGACGATCTCAACTTCTGGGGCGTCACGTTCGCCTCCGACGACAACACCTTCTACGCGACTGCGGCTTCGGCGGGGAAGACCTGGCTGGTCCGCGGCAACCTCCGCGGACGGACGGTCGTGGCCCTCCGCGAGGGCGCCGAGTGCCCGTCGCTGTCACCGGACGGCAAACGGGTCGCGTTCAAGAAGAATCTCGGCACCGCCGACCAGCCACGCTGGACGCTCGCCGTCTACGACCTCGCGTCGAAGGCCGAGACCGTGCTGCCGCTGACCGGGAACGTGGACGACCAAGCCGATTGGCTGGACGACCAGACCCTGCTTTTCGGGATCCCAGTGGCGGGCGCGGAAGGGGATTTCAACGTCTACTCGGCGCCGGCGGATGGGTCCCGACCCGAGTCGGCCTTCGTCGAGCACGCGTCGTCGCCCTCGGTCGTGCGCTAGCGGCCTGCTGGTCAGGCGGCGTGGCCGAAGGCCATCGCCGCCACGACGTTGACGGCGATCAGTGCCAGCAGCAGAACATTGAGGTAGCCGATGACGACGGCCGCTTGGGCCACGGATCGGCCGCGGCCACCGTCGTGCTGCAGCTTGCGGATGACGCGGTGACCCAGCACGATCCCGCCGACGGGAATCACAAATGACAGTGCCAGCGCCAGGACTGCGACAAAGCTCGTGTGTCGTGGCACGACCGCGGGGAGCACGTAGTCTGCGACGAATTCTGAGGCGGTGTGGGGTGCGGGGACCCCTTCAGCGGATTCATCGAGCCCGTCTACTTCGTCGAGCCCCGACGCACGTTTCAGATCGGACATGACGGGTCTGGGACCGCCGCGAAGGCGTCGCGGGCGGACGGGATCGGCGAGAAGTCCGTGAGCGGCCAGACTTTGAGAACCGCCTCTCCGACCACGTTCTTGATCGGCACGAATCCCTTAGAAGGAAGATCCTGGACTCGGCTGGAGTCGCGCGACTTGAATCGGTTGTCTCCCAGCACCCAGAGCGCACCCGAGGGAACGGTGACATCAAAAGGATTCGCCGCGTTCGAAGCATCGGGTACCAATGCGTCGGGCTCTTCGACCTCTACTCCGTTGACTGTCAGCTTCCCGTTCGTCCCGCAGCACGCGACGTGATCGCCGGGAAGGCCGACGATCCTCTTCACGAGGTAGTCGCCCGTATCCTTCCCACCGGGCCGATCAGCGTTGGTCAGCCAGCCTCCTGGATCACGGAAGACCACGACGTCTCCTCTGTGCATCTCCGCGCCGGCGTAGGCCGCTCGATTGACCAGGATGCGATCGCCCACGTGAAGCGTGTTCTCCATCGAGACGGACGGCACGGTGAACGGCGTGATGATGGCGCTCTGGATGAGGAAGGTCGTCACGAAGGCCACGAGCACGAGGATCGTTCCGACGATGAGTCGCCGGCGCATGCGCCGACGGCGCAGCCGATCCCGCCGCGGTTGCGTCCCGGAGGACTCCCTCGCGATTCCTCGCCGCTTCGGCACAAGGGCGACGTGACGCGAGCGTCGGGCATGACCTCGACGAGGCCGTTCTTCGACTGGCGCCTGACGTGCGGCGGGCACGGGCTCGGCGAGCAGCTCTGCAGCCGGCGCGGGCGCCGACGCCGGGGCGCCTGCAGGAGCGGGCACTGTAACCGACGCGGCAGCGGGATGTACCTTCCGTTCACGGGTCTTCCGGGGACGGAGTTCCTCGGTCAGGGACGCCGTCGGTCCGTGCGCAGGAACCGGCCGCGCCGGCGAGTCGGTGCCGCCGTCGCCATAGACGGTCTCGAGGAAACCCCGGGAGGCGCCCTCCGTGGGCGAGGACCCGTGCGTGTGTGGATGCGGCGGCGCTAGCGAGGGCTCGCGCCCTGCAGGGGCCTCGCGGACCGGGCCGGCCAAAGAGACATGGTCCGCGATCGAGGCGGGAACGAAGGCCGTCTGGATGGTCTCGTCGTCGTGGTCCTCTTGGCGGTACGAACGCTTATCCCACCAGACGACACCCATGTCTCGAGGGGCGCCGTCGAACGTCGCGTCGACGGCGGCGAGGTCGACCAACCCGTAGGGGCCCGCGTCGACGATGGTCCGCCCGGATTGCGCACTGCTTGCCGCAGCCCATGCTGCGGCCCCTTTCGGGGCTGTCGATTCGCCGAGCTGGTCACGCCACGACAGGGCATCGGGGACGACGGTCGGTCGGCGACCGGACGCCACGAAGGACGAGCGTCGCCCTTTCCCCCACCGGGACTTGCCGCGTGGCATCACCGTCATGCCGCCTCCCTTCAGACACCGATCTCACTTCTATAGACGCAGCTAGAGCGATTCCATGACGCGACTATTCGGAATCAGGTGTCGCTCGCTTTCGACCGCTTCGGGAGCGACGCGGCTTCTTCGAGCGTTCACGCGTGCGGATCGACGCGCCGGGTGCCGTCCGACCGGCCCACCAGACGTAGAAGCCGACGAGGACGAGCACGCCGCAGTAGATGACCAGCCACCACGGAAATGGCAGGCCTCCCTGCGGGCTTTTGGCATCGCTGATGGCCTTGGGCGGCGTCGGAAGGATGCGTTTTCCCGTGACCAGGATCCGATGGGTGTTGATGCCCAGCGGCGTACAGGTCACGAGCGTCACCAGGTCTTTGCCGGCCTCTTGGCGCAACGTCGTGGTGTCTTCCGGTTCGACGACGCGGCTGTCGAAGACCTTGTAGGTGATTACCTGGCCGAAGGTGGTCAACGTGAAGGTGTCACCGATCTTCACCTTGTCGAGGTTGGTGAACATCGTGGAGTCGGCCAGGCCTCGATGCGCGGTGATCACCGAGTGCGTGTTCTTCCCGCCGACAGGGAGCGAAGTTCCCTGGAGATGGCCGGCGCCTTTGAGGAGGGCTTGATCGCTGGTGCCGTGATAGATGGGCAGGTCCACGCCGATCGAGGGGATCTGGATCCGCGACATCGCGCCGTTGGGGGTGTCGAGCAGTTTCCAGTAGTCGTAGGTCTTCTGACCGCTCTTGCCGTTTCCGACGGGGACGTTCGCGTTCTTCTCGAGAACGGCGCCCGCGGAGAGATCGGCGTTGTACCGTCGCGCCTCGGCGATCTGCTCGGATGCCGTGGGCTTCACCTTCTTGACGGACTCGTTGTATTGGTGGACGACGAGCGACTGGTTGTAGTCGTTGATCCAGCTCGCCGCGGGCGAGTAGGCGAGCACCGTCGCTCCGACGCCTGCGAGCACCGCGGTGAGGATCAGCAAGAAGCTCGGGCGCCACCTGCGCCGGAGCGTCGCGTGGCGAGGAACGTAACGTGACATGAGTTCGGGAGTTCGGGTATTCGGGTTACCTATGCGGAGACGGGATGGGCCGGTTGTCCCGGCCCACCCCGTCGGTGCGCGGGCTCGCGGTTACGCGTTCTCGCGGGTGGAGTTGCGGCGACGGACGATCATGACGCCACCGAGTGCGATGATCAACAGCGCGATGCCGCCGATGGTCAGGGCGACCTGGACGTTGGATCCCGTGAACGGCAGCTGGGGGACGCCCTGCTGGGTGTTCTCGATCTTCGCCAGCGCGACGGAACCGTTCGCGCCGGACTTGACCAGGACCGCGGTCAGAGCCGCGGTACCGGTCGGCAGGACGAAGCCGTTCGGCGCCTGGATCTCCTCGAGCACGTAGCAGCGCGCCGTGAAGTCGTGGCCCGCGACGGTGGTCATCGAGACCGTGCCGTCGGCCGCGACGGTCTTCTCCGTGTCACCGACCCACAGACCGCCGATGAAGATCTTCCCGGCACTGTCGGAGGTCGCGACGAAGGGGTTGCCGGTGGCAGGATCGTTGACCTTCGTCAGGCCCGTGATGTCCGCCGTGCAGCCGGAGTCGGTGGTGCCCATGTAGACGTTGAACTTCGCGCCGAGCAGGCCGTCGGAAAGGTTGGCCGCGTTGACCTTCTCCAGGGTCAGGTCGCCCCATCGGGTGGTGACCGTGTTGGTCGGCGAACCGTCCACACCGTTCGGGGTGCCCGGGGTGAGGGTGAAGTCGTTCAGGTTCACGAACGCCTGGTTGTCGATGTCACCGGGCTTGGTCACCGTCGCCTGGAAGTCGAAGATGACGTTCATCCCGCCCTTCAGCTTCGCCAGACCAGCGGAGGTGAAGGTCACCGTCAGGGTCTGGCCGGACCACGCCGCGACGTAGTCATCCGTCGGGACGAAGTCGGTCTTGGTCGCGCCGACCATCCAGCTGACCGTCACCGGGAACCCCGCGTTCGGGACCAGCTTGTCATCGAGCGTGTCCGTCAGGACGAACTTGGTGTAGGGCTGACCGTCCGCGAGGTTCGGAACGAGCTGGGTCACCTGGTACTCGATCTGCGAACCCAGGAGCGACCCGTTGGCATCCTGCTTGACCACGTTCTTGACCGGGCCGGCGGCGATGGTGTTCTTCGGGTACACGTGGACGTCGTACGTCCAGTCGCCGGTCAGGTTCTTGGGGTCCTTCGGCGTGGGCAGCGTGACGATGAACGGGGCCGACAGCTCCACGACGTTGGTCGGCGCGGAGATCTCGCGCACGAAGTAGGCGCCCAGCGGCAGCTTCGGGGTGTTCGCCTTACCGAGCTGATCGGTGGTTACGACACTGCAGTTGCTCAACGTGTAGCTGCCGAGCGTGCTCGGCCGCGGGGTCACCCCGGGCTGCCCCGCGGCGGCGAGCTTCTCGGTGGCCGAGATGTTGTTCACCGCGTCCCAACCCTTGTTCGTGCCGTCGAGAAGGTCGATGCCGTCGATGGTGCAGTATTCGAACTCCACGCCCGCGATGGGCGTCGTGTTCGGCTCCTTGTCCGTGCCGTCGGGGTTCTGGTCACCACCACCCGGGTTCGCGTACTTGGTGATCATGATCGAACCCTGCTGAGCGGTATCGATCGAGGCCGCCGTCGCAGCGGTACCGGTCGCCAAAGCTCCCAGCACACCCAGCGACAGCACCGTTCCAACAGCGAGGGCCGAGCGCCCTCGATGCCGTGTGATTGCGGTCATTGCAGATTTCCTTTCCAATCCATCGCCGTCTGCGATGAGAGGTCCCATAGATAGAGACGTAGGAAAGGTGCAATCAGGACGCGGTTTTCAAGCTTTATTTCCCCCGGCCCCGGCGAGGTCGGGGAGTTGAGGCGTCAGAGCCGGCGCCAGGCGTCCGACGTCAGGTGCGACCCGGCCTGCGGGCCCATCTGCAGCATCCCGCCGTCCACCGCCCACGACGCCCCGGTCACGTACGACGCGGCCGGTGACGCGAGGAAGGCGATGACCGACGCGATCTCGCGCGCATCCCCGGGGCGCCCCAGCGGGATGCCGGGACGGTGCACCTCGCGCGGGTCCTCGTCCTCAGCGTCGTTCATCGGGGTCGAGATCTCGCCAGGGGCGACGGCGTTCGCGGTGATGCCGTACTCGCCGAGTTCGAGCGCGAGGGTCTTCAGCAGACCGCCGAGGCCGTGCTTGGCGGCGTCGTAGGCGGCGGAGCCGACCCGCGGCTGGTGCTCATGGACGCTGGTGACGCCGATGATGCGGCCGCCGCGTCCCGCATCCACCATCCGCCTGGCCATGCGCTGGATGCACACGAACGCGCCGTCGAGGTCGCCGCAGACGGTCTTCCGCCAGGTCTCCCAGTCCGTCTCGAAGAACGGCGTGCCTCCATTGAGGCCGGCGTTGTTGACGAACACGTCGCAGCCGCCGAGCTCGTCGGCGAGCGCGTCCACGACGTCGCCGCATGCGGGCGCATCGGTGGTGTCGAGCTGCGCGACGACGGCGCGGCGACCGGCCTCTCGGACCAGCCGGGCGGTCTCCTCGGCCCCGTCCTCGTCCGAGTGCCAGGTGATGCCCACGTCCATGCCCGCCCGGGCGAGGGCGACGGCGGTGGCACGCCCGATCCCGGAGTCCGAGCCGGTGACGATGGCGGTGCGTGGGTCGGTGAGCTCGGGGTAGGTGTTGTCAGCCATAACGGCACGGTCCACCCCGCATCGGCACCGCGCAAGGGGTGGGCGACCATGCACTCCGGTACACGGGGAAGCCGGCGGGCCATGCCGGCAACCCGAACCGGGATGACCCGCCGGCGATACCGCCCCGCGAGTTAGGGGGAACCGCGGCGACGGCGTACCGAAATTGAATCAGCCGCCCCGGTCGGGCGAAAGACAGACCCATGCCGCCGCCGCGCTCGGGGTGGTAGTCGTGGAGCCATGACCATCTCCGCTGTGCTCTTCGACGTCGACGGGACGCTCGTCGACTCCAACTTCCTGCACGTCGACGCGTGGAGCCGCGCGTTCGCCGAGATGGGGACGCCGGTCGACTCCTGGCGAATCCACCGGGCCATCGGGCAGGACTCGGCGCGCCTGCTCGAGCAGCTGGTGGGCGACCGCGACGAAGAGTGGATCACGCGCGCGAAGGACCTGCACTCGCGGTACTACACAGAGCAGTCGGGGAGGCTGCGCGCGTTCGACCGCGCCGCCGACCTGCTGCGCGAACTCTCCGGCCGCGGCATCCGGGTGGTGCTGGCGACCTCGGCGCCCGAGGACGAGCTCGCGATGCTGATGGACGTCCTGGATGCGGAGGACGCCATCCACGCCACCACGAACGCCGATGACGTGGCGACGGCCAAGCCGGAGCCGGGCATCATCGAGGTCGCTCTGGAGCGCGCCGGCGCCCAGCCGTCGGACGCGCTGTTCATCGGCGACTCGGTGTGGGACATGATGGCGGCGGCGCGCGCGCACGTGCGGGCCGCGGGGGTGCTGTCGGGCGGCGTCGGGCCGTCGGAGCTGCTGGAGGCGGGCGCTGTGTCGGTGTTCGACGACCCGTCCGACCTGCTGGCGCGGGTCGACGGCGTGCTGAGCGGTCGACGGTCGGCCTGATCCACCGCTCACGAACCCTCTTGCCAAGCCGCGGCCCACGGCGTTCCATAGGACCGACGGCCCAGGAGAGGAGTCGCCATGTCGGCGAGCGAGCTCGAGATGTCCAGCGTGCGGTACCCGTACCGCGACCGGATCTTCCACGTGGAGAAGAAGTCGCCGGGGGTGTGGGTCGTCCTCGACGAGTCGCACGCCGAGCTGGGCACGCTGATCCGCGTCGCCGCCGAGGGCGAGGAGCACGAGCCGGTGTTCGGCGCCGTCCCGCCCGGTTACGCCGAGACGCTGCACGAGGGGTCGGACTGGCGGATGCTGGTCGCGTCCCTCATCAACGAGTCTCTGGATGCGGAGACCGCCGCCACCGGCAACCAGGGCGAAGCATGACCATCCACCTCAACAAGAAGGCGCTCGAGCAGGCCCGGAAGCTGGTCGAACAGGGCAAGGTCGTGCGCGACCAGCGCGACGACTGGAGCGAGCACGCGCCGAGCGCGGACGACGAGAACCGCTTCATCGAGAAGAACGGCTGGGACGAGTACGCGCTCTGGCACCTGGGTGAGGACCCGGAGAAGTCCGAGGAGACGAAGGGCCGCTTCAGTTTCCCGTACGGCGACTTCTCGAAGGTGCACCGCTGCGCGGTCATCTCGCTGGAGAGCCGGGCGTCGCAGAACGACCACGACGACATCGCCCGCGAGACGAAGCGCCTGCTCGACCTGATCGACGGGGAGTAGCGGCCGGGATACGATTCCCGGGATGAACGCGACGCTGCGCACGGCGCTCGGCTGGGTCGCCGCCGTGCTGCTGAACGTCGGCGCCTTCCTCGTCGTCGTCGGGCTGCTGCTGCCGCGGCCGGGCGGCGAAGCTCCCGTGCTCCTCGTGGGCGCGGTGTGCTGCGCGGCCGGGCTAGCCGCGGGCGCCGGATGGCTGGCGGGACGGACGCGGTGAACACGGACAACGGCCCCGCCCTGGGATGAAGGGGGCGGGGCCGTCCGGGTACCGGCGCGAGGCCGGTGGCTGGGTGGGGCGGATCAGTCCGGGGGCTCGCTGGCTCCGGTGCCGCTGACCAGGTCCGGGTTCGAGGGGTGGGCGGCCGGGTCGAAGTCGGCGGGCGGGGGCTCGGCGCCCTCTGTGCCGCCGCCGGCGTCGGCCGAGGTCACATCCTCGGCGCCCTCGGGGGCGATGCCGGTCTCGCCGGGCTCGGAGACGCCCGACTGGCCGGCCTCGGTCTCCGCAGGCTCGGCCGCCTGGGCGTCGCGATCGCCGCCGGCGTCGTTCGAGCCGTCCTCCTCGAAGCGCTCCGGCTTCTCCTCGGCGGGAACGCCCTCGGCGTCGGTGTTCGGCAGTCCGCTCGTATCGCTCATGCTTCGCTCCTTCCGGGCAGCCCTACGGCTTGCCCTCTTCGCTGTACGAGGTCGCGGAGTCCGCGTCCTCGTCCGGCTGCCCGTCGCCCGCCAGGCGATCGCCCTCGATGTCGGCGACCACGTCCTGGAAGACGCTGCGGTGCTGATCGGGCTCGACGGCGCCGCCGTCGTCGCCTTCGAGATCACCGGCCAGCCCGTTGGTCGGGTCGGTGCCGGTGATCGGCTCCTGTTCGTCACGCGAATCGGTCATGCGGCACAGAGAACGCCGGGTCGGCGCGACCCGCAAGGGGTTATCGGGGCGGTGGCCCCGGCGTACCGTGAAGCCGCTGGATCACATCCAGGAGTGCGACCCGGTACTGCGGCGCGGACTGGTAGTCGGGATGCGTCGCCACCTTCACCAGGTAGCGCGGCGGTCCGAACTCGTCGGCGCCGCGGTCGAGATCGTCGGGGCGGCGGTCGTCGAGGCGGTAGCTGTTGATCGGGAAGCCGAGGTAGTCCGTGCGGCGCCACAGGTTGATCCAGGCGACGGACCCGTCCTCCTGGGTGAGCAGCTGCGCGAGCGACGGGTCGTCGGCGCCCGACGTGTCGACGACGACGGGATCGCCGTCCTGGTCGAGCTCGACCTGGGTGAACCACGGGTCGCCCTTGCCGAGCAGCGGGCGGCGGGAGCCGAGCGTGCCGAGCGCATCCGGGCCGAACAGCTCCGGGAAGAACCGGCCGAAGTAGACGCGCAGTTGCGCGCCGTAGGTGAGCAGGCCGACGTTGTGCAGGCGGTCGGCGTCGGACGGGCGCAGGGTGAACAGCGTGGACACGGCCAGGACGGCGCCGAGGCTGTGCGCCGAGACCACGACGCTGAAGTCGCGGTCGTGCGAGAGCGCGTCCTCCTCCTGGGCGTCGCGCCAGCTGAGGCGCTCCGCGAGGTCGAGGCCCGCGGGCGGCTGGAGGTCGTGCGTGAGCCAGTCCGTGATGCGGTCGCGCACCTCCGGGACGACGCGCTCGGCGTAGCAGGGCGGACCGAACGGGTGCCCGGCCCGCGGCAGGAAGCACATCAGGTCCCACATCACGCTGATCGGCCGCTCCTTCGCGGTGAGCGCGTTCTCGAAGATCACGGCGAGGATGGCCGCGGCGATGACGGTGAGAGCCGGCCCGACGAGCGCGTCGATCGCACGGAACGGCGCCGAGTACGACACGGCGAGCGCCACCACGAACCCCACGGCGAGCAGTCCGGCCAGGACGCCGAGGATGGGCTCCCCGCGGTGCACGAGCGCGGCGAGCCGCCGCGCCCGCAGGATCTTCAGGGCCAGCCGGTCGGCGGTGGTGCTCGCGGCGATGCGCCCGTCGCGGTAGGAGTCCACCTGCTCTAGCAGCGGGCGGCGTCCGTCGCGCGTCCGCGGGGTGGTGAGGAGCGGCATCCAGCGCAGGAGGGACAGCGCGATGCCCGCGACGAAGAGCGCAAGGGCGAGGGCGATGAACGGGAGCACGTCCCCGAAGTTGTGGTAGACGATCGGCGGCCGGAGCACGGTGTGCGGCCCGGCGGAGGCGCATCCGCACGGCGGCGACCCGCTGACCAGCCAGCCCTGCACCCCGAGCACGAGCAGCGTGGACAGGATCATCGCGGCGCCCAGCGACAGCAGCATCAGGATGCCCGGCCCCATGCCGGCCCAGCCCTCCGCGCGGAAGCGCTCGGGCGGCCCGGCGCGGCGGCCCGCCCGCGAGCGCGGCCACCACCAGACGAAGAACAGCTGCAGCGCGGTCAGCACGGCGGCCGCGGCGAAGAGCGGGAAGCGGAGCGGCCCGGGCGTGCCGTCCTGCGTCGGCGGATTCTGCGCGACCCCGGCGAGGAACGTCAGCCCGGCTCCCGTCATGAGGATGATCGACAGCCAGTGCGGCACCCCGCGGCGCCAGCCGAGGGCCGAGACGCAGATCGCGACGAGCACGCCGAGGATGATGGAGGGCGCAGTCGCCAGCCCGAGGAACGTGCTCCCTCCGGCCGCGTCGTACTGGCCGCCGAACCACAGGGAGGCGCCGACGAACACGTACACGGCGACGGCCCCGACGAGGATCCACGCGGTGACCGTCCCGGTGCGGCGCAGCCGGTCGCGCAGGAACTCGTCGACGGCCACCTGCCCGGGATTGGTCGTCTCGGCCAGCACACCGACGCACGTGATCGCCACGATCAGTCCCGCCGCGGCGACGAGTCCGCCGATCAGGACGGGCAGGCTCCCCATCCGTGCAGCCGTCCCCAGGCATTCGGCCGACGCGAAGGTCTGCAGCTTCGCGCAGGCCTCGGCCGCCGAGAACATCCGGTCCCAGGCGAGAAGGAGCGCGACGAGGAGGAACGCCGCCGCGAGGTGCAGCCGCTCGGTCGGCGACCCGACCCGGGCCGTCCGCCAGAACCCCTCCGAGGCGAGCGGCCGGAGCCTGCCGGTGCGCGTGACGCCGCGCCCGCCCATCCGCTCGGCCGCGTCGAAGATGGCGGCCTCGTAGCGGACCCGCGCCCGCCGCGAGACGAGGAACAGCAGCAGTATGCCCGCGATCGGGATGAGCGACAGGATCGACAGCTGCGGCCCGCGCCAGCTGAGCGGCGGCATGCTGAAGAACCCGGTGATCCCGGTCGGCAGCGCGGTGCACGCGGTGCCGTTGATGCACTGCACGCCGAGGTCGAGGCTCACCGAGCCGAGCGCGCAGACGTACAGCAGCGTCAGCCCGACCGCGAAGATGCGGAGGGATGCGCCGCCTACGCCCGCATCCCACTCCCCGCCCGGACGCTGGGTCGGGATGCGCCGTGTCCAGTACGCGGTGTTGGCCAGCCCGAACGGTGCGAGCAGCAGCCAGGCGAGCTGGACGAACAGCTGCCCGACGAACAGCAGCGGACCCGAGCCGTAGCGGGCGAGCCGGCCCCACGAGTACGCCTCGGTGCGCACCCCCGCCGGCGGAACCGCCGGGTCGAAAGCGCCTGGGGCCTCATCCGGGTCGCGGTCGGGGTCGTCCTGTTTCGGCGCCCACCAGAAACCGCCGTTCTCGTCGCCCTGGGTCTGGCGCAGCTCGCTCTGGTCGCGGCCCAGGATCTCGGTCGGGGGCGTGTTCTTGATGCCGTGGATGCGCAACTCCAGCACGTGGTGCGGCCACTCGTCCGCCTGCGCCTCATCGCTCATCCGTCCGCCGTCCCTCCGTACGACGGGCGCAGGATACTGCGGATATCGCGTGCGCGTCTACGGGCAGGCATGCACTCTGGCCCAGAACCGCGGTCCGGCGTAATGTCCCTGCTATGAGCAACCCAGAGCAGCCGATCGGCGACGCACGCGAGAACCTCGAGGGCAGCTACACCGAGTCCGACGGCGAGCCGCCGCACGAGCGCACGGTCCACGGCCAGTACACGGAGACGGACGGCGTCGGTCCCGAGGACGAGACCGAGGGCACGTACACCGACGCGGAGGAGCCCGTTCAGGCGCCCGACGGCGAGTACACCGAGGGCGAGTACGACGAGCCCTGAGCCCGTCGGCTGCTAGTGCGCGTCAGGCGTAGCGCTTGCGCGCCTTCTCGGCCTGCACTTTCGCCTTCTTGCGGGCCTTCTTGACGTCCGGGGAGTTCCAGAACGACTCGACGGCGCCGGTGATCTGCTCGTAACGCTCGCGCCCTGCGCGTGCGCCGAGGAGGTACGCCGCCACGACGACGGCCAGGATGAGAAGGGTCTTGGGTCGCATGACCCGACGCTATACCTCAGGCCGCCCGCTGCGAAGGTCCGTACGCCAAACGGTGCAGGAGGCTGTGCAGCGGCCCCGAGAGCCAGAGCAGGAAGAGCCAGTAGAGCCCGATCACGGGGAACAGCACCGCGAGCACCAGGGCCAGCGCCATGATCGCGACCTCCGCGATCCCGCGCGTCTTGTCCTGCTGAGCGCGCGCCTCCTCGGAGACGAGCTCGGGATGCCGCAGCAGCACCATCCCGATGGCGAAGGTCGCGAGCGTGGCCAGCAGCATGTTGCCGATGTACACCGCGTACACGCCGGGCCGCTCTCCGTTGCCGTTCGAGAGCACGTTCGCCGTGAACGGGATGAGGACGATCGCCAGCAGCCAGACGAAGTTGAACCAGACGATCGCGGACGAGTACTCCCGGACCGACTCGAAGATGCGGTGGTGCACCACCCAGAACCGGGCGATCACGGCGAAGGAGATGAAGAAGGCCAGCAGTTCCCAGAAGTGGGCGTTGAAGAACTGGCCGAACGATTTGTCCCCGATCTGCGACGCCGCATCCACCAGGGGAAGGATGAGCAGCGTGATCGCGATGGCGACGGTCGCGTCGGAGAAGTTGACGAGCCGGTCCAGCCCGCGCTCGGTCCTGATCGGCGCCATGCGGCCATTCTGCCGCACCGGTCAGCCGAGCAGGCCCAGCTCCAGGGCGCGGCGCACCGCGGACGTCCGGTCGGAGACGCCGAGCTTCTCGTAGGCGCGGCTGAGGTAGGTCTTGACGGTCGCCTCGCCGATGAAGAGCTGGGACCCGATGGCCGCGTTGGTGAGGCCGTCCGCGGCGAGCCGCAGGACGTTCACCTCCTGCGCCGAGAGGGCCGGAGCGGTCTGCCGACCCTGCACCCGCCCGAGCAGCGCCGTCGCGGCCGAGGTCGCCAGCACCGTCTCGCCGGCCGCAGCGGCCCGCACCGAACGGGCGAGCTCGGCTGGTGCGATGTCCTTCAGCAGGTAGCCGCTCGCCCCGGCCTCGATGGCGCGCAGGATGTCCTGGTCCGTCTCGTACGTCGTGAGCACCACCACCCGGGTCGCCGGATGCGCGGCGGCGATCGCGCGCGTGGCCTCCACGCCGTCGCCTCCGGGCATCCGCAAGTCCATGAGGACGAGGTCGGGATGCAGCTCGGCGACGAGCGCGACGGCCTCCGGCCCACTGCCGGCCTGGCCGACGACCTCGATGTCGTCGTAGCCCTGCAGCATCCCGCGGATGCCCTCGCGGACCACAGGATGGTCGTCAGCGAGCAGGATGCGGATCATGCGATCGCCTCCCCGCGGGTCGCGGGCAGTGTGACGGCGAGGCGCGTCCCGTCGCCGGGGGCTGTGCTCAGCTGGAAGCTGCCGCCGGCTTCGCGCACGCGCTGCTCCATGCCGTCGATCCCGTAGCCCTCGCGGGGCGCGGTCCGGTCGAATCCGCGGCCGTCGTCCGCGACGGTCAGCGCGACGGAGTCGTCCCGGTAGGCGAGCTCTGCCTGCACTCCGGCGGCCGCCGCGTGCTTGCGGATGTTGGCGAGGGCCTCCTGGAACACCCGCAGCGCCACGACCTCGACCGCCGGAGTCGCGGGATGCGGCTCTCCGCTGACCCGGAACGCGACGGGCACCCCGGTCTCCTCCTCGAAACGGCCTGCGACCCGGCCGAGCGCCTGCTCGAGGGTGGACTCCGCCAATCGCCCGGGGGTCAGCGCGGCGATGATGCGGCGCGACTCCTGCAGGTTCTCCTGCGCGGTCTCGGTCATCAGCTCGACGTGGCGCCGCGCCGTCGCCGGGTCCGTGTCCAGTTCACCCTGCACCGCGTGGCCCAGCGTGACGATGCTCGTGAACCCCTGTGCAAGGGTGTCGTGCATCTCACGGGCGATCCGCTCCCGCTCGGTGGCGGCTCCCTGCTGCTCCGACAGCTCCGCGATCTCGCGCTGCTGCTCCCGCAGCCGCTCGATGAGCAGGCCGCGCTCGCGGCTCTGCTTGGTGACGGACGTGATGCGGTTGCTGAAGTAGACGGAGACGGCGATCACGAGCACGGTCAGCCCGAGCGTCCCGGCGACGTCGCCCGGGTCGAGGTCGCCGACCAGCCACCGCACCAGGACGCCACCGAGGTTGATGACGATGATCGCGATCGCCGCCGGCAGGGCGGAGAGGACGAGGAAGAACTGCGGCGAGACGATGAACAGCGCGATGTTGGCCCAGTTGTTCAGCCCGTACGCGACGAAGTACACCGCGGTGGTGATTCCCACGTACGTCCAGGCGCGCCACGTGTTGCCGCGGATGCCCGCGCGGCTCGGCCGGGCGAGCATCCAGTAGACCGGGAAGAGCGCGAGGACGAGGCCCGCGGACGTCACGGTCCGCGGCCAGCCGCTGATCGGGTTGGCCAGGATGAGCACCACCGACGCCAGCGTGGCGGCGGCGGAGTACCCGATCCAGTCCCCGAACCAGTGGTCGTCCGCGCGCTCTGCCACGATCAGACTGTAGCCGTGTCGGCGGCCGGCTCCGCGGCGGGCGCGGCGTCCTCCGGGAGCGACGTGCGTCCGGCCGGGTAGAACAGGCCGACGATCGCGACGATCGCCATGGCGGCGGCCATCCCCCAGAACGCCCACTGCGCTGCGCCGGCGTAGTCGGTGCGGACCGCGTGGAGGATCTGCTCCTGGATCGCCTGCGGCAGCTGCGACAGCCCGCTGCCGCTCGTACCCGAGGCGCCGCTGATCCGGTCGACCGCGCTCTGCGCATCCGCCGCCGTGCCGCCGAACTTCGCGAAGGAGGCGGTGAGCAGGTCGGTGAGGCGCGAGGTGACGATCGTCGTGAACACGGCGAGCCCGAGCGCGCCGCCGAAGTTCTTCATGGTCTGCGTGATCGCGCTGACCTCGCCGTGACTGGCGCCGATCGCGCGGTTGACCGCGTCCGTCGAGACCGGGCTGAACATGAGCCCGATTCCGGCTCCGGCGACGATGATCGGCCAGGTCTGCGGGTTGAAGAACGCGTCAGCGTGGATGTCGAGGTCCGTCGCCGTCGTCGCCAGCCAGCCGAAGCCGACCGCGCCGACGATCCCGCCGAACAGGACCACCAGCTTCGCTCCGTGCTTGTCGAACCGCACGGAGCCGATCCGGCTGGCGATCACGAAGCCGATGAAGAATTTGAGGAACAGCAGCCCGGTCTCCCCCGCCGACAGCTGCAGCGAGACCTGCCCGTAAACGCTGAGGAAGAAGAACATGCTGATGAAGGCGATCGAGGCGAACAGCGTTGCGACGGTCGACAACGCGAACCCGCGGTCGCGGAACGCCGCGATCCGGATGAGCGGCTGCCCGAGGCGTCGCTGCAGCACGACGAACAGCATGAGCAGGGCCGCGCCGAGCACGAGCGAGCCGATGACGGCCGGGCTGCGCCATCCCCACGGGCTGGCCTGCTGCAGGCCGAAGACGACGAGCCCCATGCCGGCCGCGACGACCAGCGCGCCCAGCCAGTCGATGCGCTCCGGGCGGCGGACGGAGGGACGCGCGGCCACGGCGACGATGATGAACGCCGCGATCGCGATCGGCACGTTGACCCAGAAGATGGCGCGCCAGGTCCACACCGTCAGGTAGCCGCCGGCGATGGGGCCGATGGCCGTCATCGCGCCGGTGATGGCGAAGAAGATCGCCATCGCCCGACCGCGGCTCTCCCGCGCGAAGCCCTCGACGACGATGCCGATCGCAGCCGGGAACATGATCGCGCCGCTGATCCCCTGCAGTGCGCGGGCGGCGACGAGCCAGGGTTCGGCCAGGTCGCCCGAGGGCGCCAGGCCGCACAGCAGCGACGTGATGCCGAAGCCGGCGATGCCGACGAGCGCCATGCGCTTGTGGCCGATCACGTCGGCGACGCGACCGCCGAGCAGGAAGAACGCGGCGGTGGTGAGCAGGTAGACGTTGACCGCCCACTGCATCCCGTCGTGCGTGAGCCCGAGGTTCTGCTGGATGCTCGGGGCGGACAGGGCGACGATCGTCTGGTCGATCGTCGTCATCGAGACGGCGAGGATGAGACCGCTGAGGGCCAGGGTGGACGACTTCATACCCACAGCCTCGCGGGCGGCCGCCCGCTGTGGCACCGGCGGGCGGACGTCACCCGTGTCCGCCGATCGGTGGACGCGGTCAGGGCCGATCGGCGACGGCCCACTCGGGGCGGAGGCGCTCGACCCCGTCGAGGATGAGGTCGAGGCCGGTCGCGAACTCCTCGTCATAGTCGTAGCCCGCGCGCCCCAGTTCGGCGACGACCTCCAGCAGGTGCGGGAACATCGCCGCGAGCTCCGGAGGCGTCGCCTCGAGCTTCTCGGCGGCCGCCTCCCCCGACTCCTCCGCCGTCGCGAACGGCAGCGTCTTCTCCTGCAGCGCGAAGCCGTAGACGTAGGCGTCGAGCATCGACGTGACGTGGACGGTCGTGCGGAACGAGAACCCGGCGCGGCGCAGGCAGCCCATCATCGCGTCGTGCTGCCGGAGGTTGGCGAAGCCGGGACGCATCCGTCCCTCCATCAACCCGACGGCCCAGCGGTGGCGGAGCATGGCGGCGCGCAGCGAGACCGAGCGGCGGCGCATCGCCTCGCGCCACGACAGCCCAGCGTCCGGGGCCTCCACCTCGGTCCACACGCTGTCGACCATGCCGTCGATCAGCTCCTCCTTGTTCGCGACGTGCTTGTACAGCGCCATCGGGACGACGCCGAGGCTCTGGGACAGGATCCGCATGCTCAGGCCGTCGAGCCCGTCGGCGTCGGCGAGCGCCACGGCCGCCCCGACGATCCGGTCGGCGGTCAGGGGCGCTCTTGACATGGTGTACAGCGTACACCTATCGTCGGATCCAGCGGGTGTACGCCGTACACCCCCTCTCGAAAGGATCCGATCATGGACGACGACCGTCGCCGTTCCCTCGCCACCGGCGTGCTCTTCCTCCTGACCTTCGTCACGTCCATCCCCGGCGCGCTGCTCTACGGGCCGGTCCTGAGCGACCCGGGATTCGTCCACCGCCACGCCGGGGCCGGATCGGTGCTCGCCGGCGCGCTGCTCGAGCTCGGGCTGATCGTGGCGAACCTCGGCACCGCGCTGGTGCTCTACCCGGTGCTCCGGCGGACGACACCGTCGCTCGCCCTCGCCTACGTCGTCGCCCGCGTGATGGAGTGCACGCTGATCGCGGTCGGCATCCTGAGCCTGCTCACCGTGGTGACCCTGCAGGAGGACGGGGTCACGGGCGCCGGACCGATCGCCGCTGCGCTCGTGGCGCTGCACGGCTGGACCTTCCTGCTCGGCCCCGGCTTCGTCGTCGGGCTCGGCAACGGGCTGATCCTGGGGCTGGCACTCCACCGCTCGGGCCTCGTGCCGTGCGGCTGGGCTGTGCTCGGGATGGTCGCTGGACCGCTGGTGTCGCTGTCCGGCGTCGCGGTGCTGCTGGGCGCCTACGGTCAGGTGTCGCCGTGGTCGGCCCTGCTGACGCTGCCCGAGGTCGTGTGGGAGCTGTTCCTGGGCGTCTACCTAACGGTCCACGGCTTCCGTCGCGGCGCGACCACGACCGGCGAGCGGGCCGGGCTCAGAGCCCGAGCGACTTCTTGATGAGGTCGGCGGCGTCGTCGGTGCCGGCGGCGCGCTCGGTCGCCTCCTGGTTGGCCTCGGTGACGGCCTTCACGACCTCGTCGCGCTGGATGCGGATGCCGCGCGGCGCGTCGATGCCGATGCGGACGCCGTCCCCGCGCGCTTCGAGGATCGTCACGACGATGTCGTCGCCGATGAGCACCCGCTCCCCCGCCTTGCGCGTCAGTACCAGCATCGTCCCAGCCTATCCGCCGGGCGGCGCCTCCAGCCAGAGCACCGGCAGACCGAGCGCGTGGACGGAGTCGGGCGAGACGGTGAGGGATGCGCCGGTGGCGACGACCGCGTCCACCGCGAGCACCGCATCCACGGCCCGAACCCAGAGCGCGGTGTCGTCGTGCTTGCGGGAGACGTCGACCACGACCCAGACCTGATCGGGGGAAGTGGCGGCGAGGTCGGCCGCGACCTCGGGCACGGACGCCGGGCCGGCGAGCGGGAAGGCGGCGACGATCGGGATCTCCCGGCGCACCCCGTCGGCGCGGGCGGCGAGGGCGTCGCGGCGGTCCGCCACGGGCTGCAC
>JAEWJG010000009.1 GCA_023386675.1 Actinomycetes bacterium | reverse complement strand
CCACGGGCGCGTCCGCGCGACGGCGCGGCCCGATGCCCGAGAGGGCCGCGTCGGCGCCGTCGAGCGCCGCGCGGACCGCCGTCGCGTCGTCGAGGGAGGGGACGATGCGGACGTCGGCGCGCGCATCCATGTCCCCGGTGGGCCGCCGCAGGACGACGGTCAGGTCGTGCCCCTGCTCGAGCGCCTGGTGGGTGATCAGCCGGCCGGTCTGGCCGCTGGCTCCGAAGATCGTCAGTCTCATGTCGTCATGATAGGTGATAGTCACAGTGTCGTGCAATCACTGGTCGGTATCATGTGAGGATGAGTGCCGAGCCCCCCGCCCTGGAGTCCCGGGCCAGCTTCCTGGTCTCGCAACTGGGACTGCAGAGCGCCCAAGCGTTCACCGCCGCGCTCGCGCCGCTCGGGCTCACCCCTAACCGCTACGGCATCCTGGTGCACGTCGCCCGGCAGGAGGGACGCACCCAGCAGGAGCTGGCGACCGCCCTCGGCCTGCACCGCAACTCGATGGTGACCCTGATCGACGACCTGGAGCAGCGCGGCCTCGTGGAACGGCGACGGCACCCGGACGACCGGCGCGCGTACGCCATCCATCTCACCCCGTCCGCGCGGGACGTCGTCAGCGCCGCCACCCGCCTGGCCGACGAACAGGAGGAGGCCATGCTGGGCAGGCTCGGTCCGGACGATCGCGCGAACCTCCTCGCCATCCTCACCCGCATGGTCGCGGGCAGCGGCTACCAGCCGGGCGTGCACCCGGGCCTGGAGCAGCACGGCCGCGAGAGCCCCCAGTAAGCTGGATGCCGTGTCCAAGGTTCTGAGCAGTCTGCCCGTCGGTGAACGAGTCGGCATCGCGTTCTCGGGAGGGCTCGACACCTCCTGCGCGGTCGCCTGGATGCGCGAGAAGGGCGCGATCCCCTGCACGTACACGGCCGACATCGGCCAGTACGACGAGCCCGACATCGACGCCGTCCCGAGCCGCGCCAAGGAGTACGGCGCCGAGATCTCGCGTCTAGTGGACGCCAAGCGCGCGCTGGTCGAGGAGGGACTGATCGCACTGCAGTGCGGCGCGTTCCACATCCGCTCGGCGGGCAAGACCTACTTCAACACGACCCCGCTCGGCCGCGCGGTCACCGGCGTGATGCTGGTGCGCGCGATGATGGAGGACGGCGTCGAGATCTGGGGCGACGGCTCCACCTACAAGGGCAACGACATCGAGCGGTTCTACCGCTACGGCCTGATCGCCAACCCGCGCCTGCGCATCTACAAGCCGTGGCTCGACTCCGCGTTCGTGGAGGAGCTCGGTGGCCGCACCGAGATGAGCGAGTGGCTCGTCGCCCGCGGCTTCCCCTACCGCGACCCGAGCGAGAAGGCGTACTCGACCGACGCCAACATCTGGGGCGCCACGCACGAGGCGAAGCGCCTGGAGGAGCTGGATGCCGGGCTCGACATCGTCGACCCGATCATGGGCGTCGCCGCCTGGCGCGACGACGTGGCGGTGACGCCGGAGACGGTGTCCGTCCGCTTCGAGGCCGGCCGCCCGGTCGCCATCAACGGCGTGGAGTTCGACGACCCGGTGGAGCTCGTGCTCGAGGCGAACGCCATCGGCGGCCGCCACGGCCTCGGCGCGTCCGACCAGATCGAGAACCGCATCATCGAGGCGAAGAGCCGCGGCATCTACGAGGCGCCGGGCATGGCGCTGCTGCACATCGCCTACGAGCGGCTGCTCAACGCGATCCACAACGAGGACACGGTCGCCAACTACCACAACGAGGGCCGCCGCCTCGGCCGCCTGATGTACGAGGGCCGCTGGCTCGACCCGCAGTCGCTCATGCTGCGCGAGTCGCTGCAGCGCTGGGTCGGCTCCGCGATCACCGGCGAGGTCACCGTTCGGCTGCGCCGCGGCGACGACTACACGATCCTCGACACCACGGGCCCGGCGCTGAGCTACCACCCGGAGAAGCTGTCGATGGAGCGGGTGGGCAACTCCGCCTTCGGCCCCGGCGACCGCATCGGCCAGCTGACCATGCGCAACCTGGACATCGCCGACTCCCGCTCGCGCCTGGAGCAGTACGCCGCGGCCGGCCTCATCGGCGGACCGACCGGCGCGCTGGTCGGCGAGCTGGAGGAGGGACGCGCCCGCTCCATCCTCGAGGGCGTCGAGCCGATCGACGAGGAGCTGTCGCGCGAGATCGACCTGAGCTCGGAGGGTGCCGCGTTCGACTCGGGCACCGACTGAGCCCGCCGCGGCGCGCGAGCGCCGCGCAGTCCGCCGAACGTACGATGAGCGTATGGATGAGCACCAGGTCGAGGTGGAGGCCGAGGAACACCGCCCCGAGAACTGGCCGCTGGGCCGGCTGCTCGGCGCCGCCTCCCGGTCCGTCGAGCGCGCCTGGGCGGAGGCCCTGGAGCAGCGCGGGCTCACCCACGCCGGCCTGATCGTTCTGCACCTGCTGGAGCTGGGCTTCGCGTCGCAGTCCGACCTCGCCCGGCTGGCCAGGGTCGAGCCGCAGACCATGTCGCGCACCGTCGACCGCCTGGAGCGCGAGGGCCTGCTGGTGCGGCAGCCCGACCCGGTCGACCGCCGCCGGCACGTGCTCGCGGTCACCGACGCCGGACGTGCGGCCTTCGAAGGCGTGCGCGGTCTGGAGGACGAAGTCTTCCCCCAGGTCGACGACCCTCAGGCCCTCCGCGCGGCCCTGCTGCAGATCGTCTCCGCCCGGCCATGAGCGACAGCGGCGTGCACCGCGTCGCCGTGCTGGTGCTGGAGGGCGCCAAGCCGCTGGATGTGGGCATCCCGGCCCAGGTGTTCTCGCACCGGCCGAGCATGCCGTACGAGGTGCGCGTCTGCGGTGCCGCTCCCGGGTTGGTCACCGGCGGCGACGGCCTGTCGTACCACGTCGCCGACGGCCTGGACGCGCTGAAGCAGGCCGATACGGTGTTCGTGCCCGGCTACCGCAACCCCGCGAGCGCCGATCCGCCTGACAGCGTCGTCGCCGCCCTGCTCGCGGCGCACGAGCGCGGCGCGCGGCTGGCCGCGATCTCCACCGGCGCGTTCGCGCTGGCGGCGACGGGGCTCCTCGACGGCAAGCGCGCGACCACGCATTGGCACTACACGCGGGCGCTGGCCGAGCGGCACCCCCTGATCCGCGTGGATGAGAACGTGCTGTTCGTCGACGAGGGCGACATCCTCACCTCGGCCGGGGCAGCCTCCGGGATCGACCTCTGCCTGCACCTGGTGCGCCGCGACCACGGCGTCGGTCTCTCGAATCGCGTGGCCCGGCGCCTGGTGGCGGCGCCGTACCGCAGCGGCGGGCAGGCACAGTACGTG
>JAEWJG010000413.1 GCA_023386675.1 Actinomycetes bacterium | reverse complement strand
GCCCCGTACTGCGGCTGCTGCCAGCCGGGCTGCCCGTACCCGGGGTAGGGCCCGTACTGCGGCTGTCCGTACGGCGGCTGCGGCTGTCCGTACGGCGGCTGCGGCTGTCCGTACGGCGGCTCCTGCGGCTCCTGCGGCTGCCCGGCACCCTGGGACCCGGCACCCTGCGCCCCGGCACCCTGGGACCCGGGCCCCTGCGAGCCCGGCGCCTGCCAGTTCTGTTCGTCGGTCACGCCGTGCCCTTCCGTCCCCGCGCGTCGTAGGTTGCTCCCATGCTGGCACATCGCCCTCGCGAGCGATGCCCCATCCACAGGGCACGTGATGCATTCATTCAAGCCGGTATCAGGACTGCTCCATTACGCTGGTCATGTTGTCCGCGGCTGTTGCCGCTCGAGGAGGGTTCGGGGAACGTCCCACATGACTAGTCGCATCCTGGTGGTCGACGACGACACCGCGCTTGCGGAGATGATCGGCATCGTGCTGCGCACGGAGGGCTTCGACCCGGTCTTCTGCGAGGACGGGTCGCTCGCTGTGGACACCTTCCGGTCGGCGAAGCCCGATCTCGTCCTGCTCGACCTCATGCTCCCCGGCATGGACGGCATCGAGGTGTGCGGACGCATCCGCGCCGAATCCGGCACGCCGATCATC
Source organism: Actinomycetes bacterium (assembly GCA_023386675.1). GTDB lineage: Bacteria > Actinomycetota > Actinomycetes > Actinomycetales > Microbacteriaceae > Leifsonia. Next base: position 7,392 of record JAEWJG010000413.1, on the reverse strand, counting down.
ATGCTCACCGCCAAGTCCGACACCGCCGACGTGGTGAAGGGCCTGGAGTCCGGCGCCGACGACTACATGGTCAAGCCGTTCAACCCCAAGGAGCTCGTGGCGCGCATCCGCACCCGGCTCCGTCCCAACGCGGCCACCCAGCCCGCCGACGAGCTGACCGTCGGCGACCTCGTCGTCGACGTCGCCGGCCACGAGGTGCGCCGCGGCGACACCCGCATCGCCCTCACCCCGCTGGAGTTCGACCTCCTGCTCGCGCTCGCGTCCAAGCCGCAGCAGGTCTTCACCCGCGAGATGCTGCTGGAGCAGGTCTGGGGCTACCACTACAAAGCAGACACCCGGCTCGTCAACGTCCACGTGCAGCGACTGCGCGCCAAGGTGGAGCAGGACCCGGACAACCCGAAGATCGTCATGACCGTGCGCGGGGTCGGCTACCGCGCCGGCGCGGCCGCCTAGCGGTCGGAGGCCGGGATGCGCTGGTGGCCGACGCGGGAGATGTGGCGGCAGGCGCCGTCCCGTCTGGCGCGCCTGTGGCGCAGTTCGCTGCAGCTGCGGACGGTGGCCATCACCCTTCTGCTGACCGGTGTCGCCATCCTCATCACCGGTGTCTACATGGCGCTCAGCATCAGCAACGACCTCTACCAGTCGCGGCTCGACCAGGCGCTCCGCGACTCCAGTCGAGCGACGACGACGGCGCAGTCCACGCTGAACGCCTCCGACGTCTCGACCGGGGATGCGGGCAAGAACCTGCTCAACACGGTGCTGCAGAGCGTGCAGGCGTCCACGTCCAGCCGCCTCGTCGCGGCCTACCGCGTCCCGGGCCAGGACACGGGCGTGCTCGCCCCTCCGGACCGCGGCAGCCCCGCGATGAACTCGGTGATCTCGCCCGATCTGCGCCAGAAGGTGCAGAACGGCGGCACCAAGCAGTTCTACCAGTCCGTCGCGCTGCCGGCCGTCGCCGGCGACACCGACCCGGGCATCGTCGTCGGCTCCCAGCTGACCCTGCCCGCCTACGGCAAGTACGAGCTGTACATCGGATACAACCTCCGCGACTCCGAGAACACGCTGCTCTTCGTCCAGAACACCCTGCTGCTCGCCGGACTCGCGCTCGTCCTGCTGATCGGCGCCATCACGTGGGTGATCGTGCGCTTCGTCGTGGAGCCGATCCGCGTCGCCGCGCGCACCAGCGAGCGGCTCGCCGCCGGAGACCTCGCGGTGCGCATCCCGGAGAGGGGCGAGGATGTCTTCGCCTCGCTCGCCCGCTCCTTCAACGGGATGGCGGACAGCCTCCAGAGCCAGATCAACCAGCTGGCGACGCTCTCGCAGCTACAACAGCGCTTCGTCTCGGACGTGTCGCACGAGCTCCGGACGCCGCTGACGACGATCCGCCTCGCGGGCGACGTCATCTACGACCAGCGCGAGGGCTTCGCGCCCGCGACCGCGCGCACCGCGGAGCTGCTGCACACCCAGATCGAGCGCTTCGACCGGCTGCTCTCCGACCTCCTGGAGATCAGCCGCTACGACGCCGGCTCCGTGGTCCTGGATGCCGAACCCACCAACCTGGTCCGGCTCGCCGAGGACTGCGTGGACGAGCTCCGGACGCTCTCCGAGCAGAACGGCTCCGAGCTCGTCCTCGACGCCCCGGGCGGGTACTTCGACGTGCCGATGGACCCGCGCCGCATCCGCCGCGTCGTCCGCAACCTCATCGGCAACGCGATCGAGCACGGCGAGGGGCGCCCGGTCGTCGTCACCGTCGACAGCAACGAGAGCGCGGTCGCTCTGACCGTGCGCGACTACGGCATCGGCATGAGCCCGCAGGACATGGCGCACGTCTTCGACCGGTTCTGGCGTGCCGACCCGTCGCGCAAGCGCACGCTGGGCGGCACCGGACTCGGCCTCGCCATCTCGCTCGAGGATGCCACCCTCCACGCGGGGTGGCTTCAGGTGTGGTCCGAGCCAGGCGCCGGCTCGTGCTTCCGGCTGACGCTGCCGCGGGTGACCGGCCGGGAGATCACCGGGTCGCCGTTGCCGCTTCCTCCGGTGGACGCCGGCACGGCACCGCCCGCCGGATCCGCTCCCGATGCGCTCCCCGGACCGGTCGGCACAGGAAGCGAGGCCCGCGCATGATCCGTCGCCGCTCCCACGGCGTCCGCGCCGCGCTCGCCGTCGTCGTCGCGATGACGCTGCTCGCGCTCGCCGCGTGCGCGAGCATCCCCGACTCCGGGCCGGTGCGGCAGGGCGCTCCGGTCGCGCAGGTCAACGACCCGCTCGACCTGGACTTCAACCCGTCGCCGCCCGAGAAGGGCGCCTCCCAGCAGCGCATCGTGCAGGGCTTCATCGACGCGGCTTCCAGCCCGAAGAACAACTTCAAGATCGCCCGGGAGTACCTCACCACGGCGATGGCCGCGAATTGGAACCCCGACGAGTCGGTGACCGTCGACGACGGCCGCAACCGTACCTACGACGACCAGGGGACGCTGTGGCGCGTCGACGTGACCCCGGTCGCCAACGTCGACAGCGTCGGCTCGTACCATCCCGTGGCCAGCACCGCTCCGGTGGGGCTGAACTACCAGCTGGTGAAGGAGAACGGGGAGTGGCGCATCTCCGTCGCCCCGAACGGCGTCGTGATCGACGACCCGACCTTCCGGGCGGTGTACGCGCAGCAGAACCTCTACTTCTACAGTCCCGGCAACACCTACCTGGTGCCGGATGCGCGCTGGTTCCCTGCGCGTGTGGCGTCGGCGGCCACCCGGGTCGCCAGCTCGGTGCTGGCCGGACCGGCGCCGTGGCTGAACGGTGCGGTCACGACCTCGTTCCCCAAGGGGACGCAGCTCGCCGTGCCGTCGGTCACGACGGACGGCGGGGTCGCGCACGTCGACCTCAGCTCGGAGGCCGGTCAGGCGGACCCTGCCCAGCTGCAGCGGATGCAGTATCAGCTGGAGCAGTCGCTCGGCAGCCTCGCGCAGAGCGTGCAGCTGTCGATCGAGGGCAACGTGCAGCAGGTGCCGTCGCTGAGCGCGGACGCAGCGCCCATCCGGAACCCCGCGGTGGACTCGCGCGCCTTCGTCTACCGGGGCGACGCGTTCGGGCCGGTGAACGGCGACACGGTGACCGGGCTGAGCGGCCTGAGCGACAAGGTGGCCGCGCTGCGGCCGACGGCCATCACCCTGAACGCCTCGCGCGACCAGGCCGCGGTGCTCTCGCAGGCGGGTGTCTACTCGGTGCGGAAGAACGGCGACCCGGTCCGCGTGGATGCGCGCCCCGGGCTGATCGGACCGTCCCTGGACCCGGAGGGCTGGGTCTGGTCCGTTCCCGGAGGCTCGCCCGGCGCCGTCCAGGTGGCCGGTGCGAACGGAGGGGACGCGCACGAACTGGTCGCGAACTGGCCGGATGCGACGGGGATCCTCTCGCTGGCGGTGTCCCGCGACGGCACCCGGCTCGCCGCGCTGCTGCGGACCACGGGAGGCTACGCGCTCATGGCCTCCGGCATCGTCCGTGCCGCCAACGGCGCGCCGAACGGGCTCACCGAGCCCGTCGAGATCGCCGTGCCGTCGTCCGGCGCCCGGTCTGCGGCGTGGACGAGCGATCTCACCATCGCGGTGCTCAGCACGACGAGCGGGGAGGCGACCGGCATCGCCCAGCAGACCGTCGGCGGCTCGCAGACGTCGACGTCCGGGCCGACCGGCGGCCGGACGATCGTCGGGGCGGCGGGGCTCGCGCCCTACGTGGTCCTCAGCGCGGACGGGACGCTGCTCGCGCCGACCGGCACGGGGTGGCAGCCGCAGCTCGACAAGGTCGGCGCGGTGGCGGTGCAGCAGGGTCAGCCCTAGTTCTCCACAGCAAGCGTCCTCGGCGGGTTCTCCACCGATTCCGTCGATCCGCGCTGCGGGCGTGCGCCGACCGCGAGGCTCGATGCATGACAACTCACACCCTGGTCCGCGAATCCCTCCTCGACGCGGCGGCGATCCTGCTGCCCGTGCGCTGCGCCGGCTGCGGCGCGCCCGATCGCGCGCTGTGCAATCAGTGCGGCTCCGCTCTTCGGCCCGAGGTCCGGGTCGACACGATCGGTGACCTCCCGGTCTGGTCGGCTCTCCCATACGACGGCGTCGCCCGGCGCGTCCTCCTCGCTTACAAAGACGGCGGCCGGGTCGATCTGGCGCGGGCGCTCGCCCGCGCTCTCCGGGAGGCGATCGCCGAGGCGCAGCGGCGGTCCGGCCGGGTCGGTGGCGGGCCCGCGCTGCTACCGGTGCTGATCCCGTCCACCCGGGCGGCGCGCCGCCGCCGGGGCTACCATCCGACCCGCTCGGTGCTGGCGCGGGCGCACATCCTGGTGCCGCCGCTGTGGCAGGCACTGCGGCTGTCGCGGCAGACGGCCGACCAGGCCGGGCTGTCCGCGGCGGACCGCTCGGGCAACCGGGCGGGAAGCATGCGTGCGTCTCCTCGGCTGGCGGGACGGGACTGCCTGATCGTCGACGACATCTTGACCTCCGGTGCGACCATCGCCGAGGCGGCGCGTGCCATCCGTGCAGCGGGAGGACACGTGACCGGCGCTGCCGCGATCGCGCGGACGCCGCTCCGTGGTGCCGGACATGCTCAGCGCGCGCCCAGCGGACGCACCGGAAATGCGTCACGTTCTACGGTTTCGCATCGGGACGCGGCGCACTACGGTAGTCGAAAAGGTGCGAGCGATCCGCCCTTCGTGAACCGGGCGGACATCACGCCGGATCAGGGAGGTCTCCATGGACATCAACATCATCGGACGCAACCTGGGCATCACTGATCGTTTCCGGGAGTACGCCACCGAGAAATCGGACAAGGTCGCGCACCTGGCCGAACGAGCCATCTCGTTCGAGATCAAAGTGAGTCGCCACAACGAGAAGCTGGGCAATCCGAACGGCGACGACCGCGTCGAGCTCACTCTCGTCGGCCCCAGGGCGGTGGTGAGATCCGAGGCGACGGGTCAGGACAAATACGCGGCCTTCGACATCGCGCTCGGCAAGCTCCTGGAGAGGGTGCGCCGCGCGAAGGATCGCCGCAAGGTCCACCGCGGTCAGCACCGGCCGACCTCGCTGCGCGAGGCCAGCACCGACGGCTTCAGCGCGGTCGGGCTGGCGGCGGCTCCGGTCGCCGTGCTCGACCAGGTCCGCACCGGCGCAGCACCGGCCGCATCCGATGAGGTGACGGAGACCGCGGAGGCGGAGGAGGAGTACTGCCCCGTCGTCATCCGCAAGAAGGTCTTCGCGTCCGTTCCCATGACCGTCGACGACGCGCTCTACTACATGGAGCTCGTCGGTCACGACTTCTACCTGTTCGTCGACCAGGAGACCCAGCGTCCGAGCGTCGTCTACCGCCGCAAGGGGTGGGACTACGGCGTGATCGCGCTCGACGAGGAGGCCGACGAACTGCAGGAGGTCGCCACCGCGGCGCGCAAGCTCGGCTGACCGGGTAGCGCTCCGCTCGAAGCCGCAGCGCCGATCGAGTGCCGATGGCGGCCGCCCGGGCGGCGGTCGCCATCGGCGCCTATGGCGTCAGGCGAAGGCTGCTGCGAGTGCTCGTGCGGCGTCGGCGACGAGAGAATTGTCGTAGGCGGCGTCCGGTTCGCTTCTGCGCGACATGATGACCATCACGATGGGATCCCTCGTCGGGATCTGTACGATGGCGATGTCGTTTCGCGTCCCGTAAGCAGCGGCTCCGGACTTGTCGGCGACGGTCCACTCGGCGGGAACGCCCGCGCGGATCAGAGGGTCGCCGGTTGCGTTGCCCGTCATATCGTCGATCAGAAGCGTCCGCCTCTCGGGGGAGAGCGCGTTGCCCAGCGTGTAGGACCGAAGCGCATGCGCTAGTGCGCGTGGCGTGCTGGTGTCGCGGATGTCTCCGGGAACCGCCTCGTTGAGAGCGGGTTCGGTCCGCGCGACGTCGGTCGTGTCGTCGCCGAGGGCGCGGAGTCGCTCCTCGAATGCCGATGCCCCACCGAGTTCGCGGAAGAGCAGGTTCGCCGCGGTGTTGTCGCTCTTGCGGACCGCGGCGGCGACCACCTCGCGAAGAGGGAGCCCGTCGCTCACGTGCGCCTCCAGCACGGGGGAGTAGCTCACGAGGTCCTCGGAAGAATAGGAGACTGTGGCATCCAGCTCGGCGTCGGTCGCCTGGGCGAGAATCGCTCCGGCGAGCAGCGCTTTGGACGTCGACGCGTAAGCGAAACGCTCGTCCTGGTGGTAGGCGATCTCGCGACCCGACTTCGTGTCCAGGGCATAGACGCCGAGAGTCGCGTCGTACTTCTTCTCCAGGTCGCCCAGAGTCCGCTGCGCTGCCTCGGAGCGCGCGGCGTCCTGCGCACCCGCTATCGCGGACGGCGATGGTCTATCGGGGCCGGCATCTTGCGGAGAGCAGCCCGTCAGCAGAGTGACGGCGACAATGCCTAGCGCAGCGATGCCGCGCAGCCGGTGAAGAGTCAAGATCGAGGTCCTTTCGTGGTGCGGTCCGACCAGACAACCAGTCAGGACTGCGCACGGCGAAGACGATTCGGTGAGGACTCATGACGAAAGCGGATGACGGCCGCTGACCTCTTTCAGGTCGTCTCAGGGCACGCTGCCTAGTATCCGACGTCATGGATGTGATCGCCGCATGTCGGGCCTTCGTCAGCGTGAGCGATCGGGGAAGTTTCACCATCGGTGCGGCCGCGGTCGGCATGCAGCAATCTGTGGCGAGCCGGCGCATCGCCGCTCTGGAGGCACACGTCGGAGGGGCGCTGTTCGACCGCTCCACCCGCCACCCTCGATTGACAGCGTTCGGAGCCGGACTGCTCGCACCTGCGCGCAACCTCCTCGCCGCGTCGGATGATTTGGAGGTTCAGGCGCGACTCACGCGGTCGGCCGTGATGCGATTCGCTCTCCCGGAGGATCCTTCACCGCGCCGTCTTGCGGCTTTCCTCGCTGCATGCCGCGGGGTCGGCGTTGAGGCCGACACCGTCACCGCGCCACCGGGACGCCGGCTGGACTTGCGCGCGGCAGGTGCGGTGCAGGCGGCCGTCATCCCGGTCGATCCCGAGATTGCGAGTTGGTGGGTGCCGCTCGGAGTAGCGAGTGCTCGGGCCGAACCGGCACCATTCTTCGTGAGCGGTCTGCGTCCGAGACGGTCCGACGCCGCGCGGAGACGACGATTGCTCGTGCTTCCTGAAGACGAGGTTCCGCAGATCCGGGACCCGCTCGTGGCGCACGCCGAGTCCGTCGGCATCACCCCGGGTCAGCTGGCGCCGGCGCAATCGCTGCCGGTCGCCATCGCCGATGTGCTGGCGGGCGACCTTCTTCTCTGCTCGCCCGCGCAAGCAGAGGAGTCGCAACTGTTCTGGCGCCCACTCGCCGGGGTCGCCATCGCTCGGTCGTTCGGCCTGTCCAGCGC
>JAEWJG010000412.1 GCA_023386675.1 Actinomycetes bacterium | reverse complement strand
CCCCTCCGTGAAGTGCAGGTCGTTGCGCAGTTTCACGGCGTGTCGACCGCAACTACCTGCACTTCACGAGGGGTGGATGGGGAGGTGGAAGCGGGTCAGGCGGGGCGCTTCGAGGGGGAGACGGTGAGCGCCGGGTCGGTCTCTGCGACGTCCCCGACGGCCTCGTCGATGCGCGCGAGCACGTCGCCGGAGAGACGGATGCCCGCCGCCTCGGCGTTCGACTTCACCTGCTCCGGACGCGACGCGCCCACGATCGCACCGGCGACGTTCGGGTTCTGCAGCACCCACGCGACGGCGAGCTGCGCCATGGTGATGCCGAGCTCGTCCGCGATCGGCTGGAGGCGCTGCACCGCGGTGAGCACCTCGTCCTTCATGAAGCTCTGGATGGCGCCGGCGCCGCCCTTCTCGTCGGTGGCCCGGCTGCCCTCGGGCAGCGGCGCGCCCGGCTTGTACTTGCCCGTCAGCACGCCCAGTGCGACCGGCGACCAGACGATCTGCGAGATGCCGAGCTCGGCCGAGGTCGGCACGACCTTCTTCTCGATGACGCGCCACAGCATCGAGTACTGCGGTTGGTTCGAGATGAGCTGGATGCCGAGGTCCTTCGCGAGAGCGTGCCCGGCGCGAAGCTGCTCGGCCGTCCATTCGCTGACGCCGATGTAGAGCGCCTTGCCCTGGCGGACCACGTCGGCGAACGCCTGCATGGTCTCCTCCAGCGGAGTCTCGGAGTCGTAGCGGTGCGCCTGGTAGAGATCGACGTAGTCGGTGCCGAGGCGCTGCAGCGAGCCGTCGATGGACTCGAGGATGTGCTTGCGCGAGAGCCCGGTGTCGTTGTGGCCCTTCGGGCCGGTCGGCCAGTAGACCTTGGTGAAGATCTCGAGCGACTGACGACGCTCGCCCGCGAGCGCGTCGCCGAGCACCTGCTCCGCGGCCGTGTTGGCGTACGCGTCCGCCGTGTCGAACGTGGTGATGCCCGCGTCGAGCGCCGCGCGGACCGACTGCGTCGCGGTGTCGTTCTCGACCTGGGAGCCGTGGGTGAGCCAGTTGCCGTAGATGATCTCGGAGATCTTGAGTCCGCTGTTGCCGAGGTACCTGAATTCCATGGCTTCACCGTAACCCGATCGTGCGACGCGGAAGAGCCCGCTGTCGGCGGCAGGTGAGAAGCTGGAGGGGTGGGACGAGCGGACGGCAGCCAGCGGCAGGTGAGCGCGGCCGATGCCGACGACTCGGAGGCCGGCATCCTGCACGTCGACATGGACGCGTTCTTCGCGTCGGTCGAGCTGCTGGAGCGTCCGGATGCGCGCGGCAAGCCCGCGATCGTCGGGCACGCGGGCGGTCGGGGAGTCGTGACCAGCGCGACGTACGAGGCCCGCCGCTACGGCGTCCGGAGCGCGATGCCGATGTCGCAGGCGCTGCGGCTGTGCCCGAACGCCATCATCCTGCCCCCGCACTACGAGCGCTACACCGAGTACTCCGGCAAGGTGATGGACATCTTCCACGAGGTGACGCCGCTGGTCGAGCCGCTGAGCATCGACGAGGCGTTCCTCGACGTGTCGGGCAGCCGGCGGCTGCTCGGGTCCCCGCGGCGGATCGCCGAGCTCATCCGCTCACGCGTGCTGGAGGAGACGGGGCTGACCTGCTCGGTCGGCGTCGCGGCGACCAAGTTCATGGCCAAGCTCGCCTCCGGGCGGGCGAAGCCGGACGGCCTGCTCGTCATCCCGAAGGCCGAGACGCTGAGCTTCCTGCGCCCGCTGCCCGTCGGCGCGCTCTGGGGAGTCGGCGCCAGCACCCAGGCGTCGCTGGAGCGGATGGGCCTCCTCACCGTCGCCGACCTCGCCGACGCCCCGCTGCACGTCTTGCAGAAGGCGGTGGGCGACGCCAGTGGACGCCGCCTGCACGACCTGGCGAACGGTCGCGACCCGCGGCGCGTGATCACAGAGTCGCGCGAGAAGAGCATCGGGCACGAGAACACCTTCGGCACCGACGTCGGCGACCTGGACGTCCTGCGCCGCGAATTCCTGCGGCTCTCCGGGCGGGTCGGGGAGCGGCTGCGCAAGCACGGGATGGTCGCGCGCACGGTCGCGATCAAGGTCCGCTTCTCCGACTTCCGCACCATCACGCGGTCGCGCACGCTCGCCGAGCCGACGAACGTCGGCCGCCGGCTGTTCGAGGAGGCGTGGGATGTCTTCGACGCGCTCGGCCTGGATGTCCGGCAGACCCCGCTGCGTCTGATCGGCGTGCGCGCCGAGCAGCTCCTCGACGCGGGCGGCGACGCGCTCGCCCTCTGGGACCCCGACGAGGAGTGGCGCGAGACCGAGCGGACGCTGGACGCGGTGAGCGCGCGCTTCGGCCGCGGCATGATCGGCCCCGCGAGCCTCGTCCGCCGGTCGAAGGACGCCGACGAGGAGGAGCGCGACGGCCGCAACCCGAAGTACGTCAGCGACTGATCGAGCCTGGTCCCCGGGCATCCGGCGCGCTACCGTGGGCCCATGACGAACTTCTCGCTGAAACTCGCGGAGACCGTGACCGGCTCCGGCATCAAATCGGTCTACGGCGAGCCGGTCGTCGTCGACGGGACCACCATCGTGCCGGTCGCGGCCGTGCAGTTCGCCTTCGGTGCGGGTGGCGGCGGGGACGAGGATGCGGCGGGCGGAGCGGGAGGCGGCGGCGTCGCCATTCCCCTGGGCGCGTATATCTCGGACGAGCTGGGGCTGCGCTTCCGCCCGAACCTGATCACCCTGCTCGTGGTCGCGATCCCGTTCGTGTTCGTGACCGGCTTCGCCTGGTCGCGCGTGATCCGCGCGCTCAAGAAGTAGCCGCGCGGACATCAGAACGCCCTCCGCCGGGCTACACTGGCTCCTGAACACGGGAGTCCGGTGAGCCGGGCTGAGAGGAGACTTCTCCAAGTCTCGACCGTCGAACCTGATCTGGGTCATGCCAGCGCAGGGAGGCCATTCTCACATCCCGTGCCCTGTTCCCATCGACTGAAAGGGCACGAACAGTGCACGCAACTCTCTCCTCTGTGGGCGCACGCCCGCGCACCCTCCGCTGGCGGGTCGTCGACATCGTCGTCGCCAGCGTCGTCGCCGTCGCCTCTGGCGTCGTCTTCTGGGTCTGGGGCATCGTCCAGAACCCGATCTCCGGACCGGTGGGGGCCGTCCTGCCGGGCTTCCAGGGCATCCTGAACGGGCCGTGGCTCTTCGCCGGCGTCTTGGTCGCCCTCATCGTGCGCAAGCCGGGCGCCGCGCTGTACGGCGAGCTGGTCGCGGCGGTCGTCTCCGCGCTGATCGGGACGCAGTGGGGCTTCGCCACGCTGCTTTCCGGCGTCGTTCAGGGGCTGGGCGCCGAGATCGTCTTCGCCCTCTTCCTCTACGCGAACTGGCGTCTCGTCCCGGCCCTGCTGGCAGGTGCGGGCGCGGGGCTCGCAGAGTCCGTGCTCGACCTCCTCTACTGGTACCCCGGCTCGAAGGCGGAGTTCGCCATCACATACACGATCACGACGACGGTCTCCGGCCTGGTGGTCGCCGGCCTCGGCTCGTGGCTACTCGTCCGCGCGCTCGCGAAGACGGGCGCGCTGAGCCGATTCGCCGCGGGCCGGGACGCGCACAAGGCCGTGCGGGTCTGACGGGCGTGATTTCGGGACAGCCGGTCCCGGTCGCCGTTCGGGTCGACGACTGGGGCTGGCGCTACGCGGGACGGGCCGCCTGGACGGCGCGCGGGATCGACCTGCGCGTCGAGCCGGGCGAGCGCGTGCTGCTGCTCGGCGCCTCCGGTGCGGGCAAGAGCACCCTGCTCGCGGGGCTCGCCGGTGTGCTCGGGGGCGAGGACGACGGGGAGTCGGAGGGCGCGGTCGCGATCGGCGGCCGATCGCCGTCCGAGGCGCGCGGGACGGCCGGTCTGCTGCTGCAGGATCCCGACGCGCAGGTCATCCTCGCCCGCGTCGGCGACGACGTGGCCTTTGGCGCCGAGAACCTCGGCGTGCCGCGCGACGAGCTGTGGACGCGCGTCCGCGGCGCGCTCGACGCGGTCGGCCTCGACGTCCCCCTCGACCGGTCGACGGCGCAGCTCTCCGGCGGTCAGAAGC
>JAEWJG010000333.1 GCA_023386675.1 Actinomycetes bacterium | reverse complement strand
AGCGGAGCAGTGGCGCTCGCGGCCATCGCGGCCATACCGCCGGCGGACAGCACGATCCCGGGGAGGAACAAGCGGCTGTGGCCGAGGCGGTCGCCGTACCGCCCGGCGAGCCAGCGCCCCAGCCCCGCGGCGGCCGGCTGCACGAGCAGCAGCGCGGGAGCGAGAGCGGACGCGGAGCCGGTCAGCGCACCCGGGACGCAGGTGACGACCACACCGGCCACAGCGGCGGATGCGGCGAACACGAGCGCCGGACGCAGCAGCTCCGGGGAGCGCAAGCCGGCGAGGATGCCGGTTCCCGACTCCGCAGGCGAGAGCGATCCGCCGCGCGGAGCCGCCGAACCGGCGGCGCGCCTGGGGAGCGCACCGACCGACCCCACCGCGAGCAGGGGCACCGCCCCGGCGATCGCGAACACCGGCCCCGGACCCGCCGCGGCGCTGAGCGTCACACCGAGCGGCAGGGCGAGCAGTGACGGAACGGCGCTCACCAGCCCGGCGAGCGCGAGGCCCTCGCCGCGACGATCGGCCGGGACGAGCGCTGCGGTCACCGCGCCTCCCGCGACGATCGCCATGGCGAAGCCGGCGCCCCGGAGCACCCCGGTGGCTACGAGGACCGGGAGGGATACGGAGAAAAGGAGGATGAACGTCGGCGCTCCGAGCAGGAGGAGCCCGGCCGCGAGGATGGCGCGAGCGCCGAAACGCTGCATCAGCCATGGGGAGACCAGCTCGCCGGCGACGGTCGCCGCGAGCAGCGCGCCGTTGGCGACCCCGCCGCCGAGCGGCGACGTGGCGTCCGCTAGCAGCGGCACTGCTGCGAGCGGCAGGAAGAAGCCCACGGAACAGGCGACGATCGAGACGAAGCGCAGGAGGAGCGGGCGCGTCACCAACGCGTGCCGCTGCGGAAAGGCGGTGGTGCCGAGATTCATCGCTGTCATGGCAACGACCCTAGGCACAGGGTGGCCTGGCAGTAAGATCCATTGACATGGCCGTGGAGTGGTCCAATTCGAGCCCCGAGCTGCTGGTCCGGCTGGACCGCGACTCCGGCGTTCCCCTGCGCACCCAGCTGCAGACGCAGCTGCGGGCCGCGATCCAGGAGGGGCGGCTCGCGGCGGGAGAACGGCTCCCCTCCTCGCGCGATCTCGCGGCCGGCCTCGGCGTCGCTCGAGGAACGGTCCAAGACTGCTACGAGCAGTTGCGGTCGGAAGGCTACCTCGTCGCGCAGACCGGGTCGGCGACGCGCGTCGCCGCTGTGCAGGTCGAGCCGATCGAGGGGGTCGGGGAGGCGCCCGCCGCCATGGTGCCGCGTGAGCCGCCCGCCCGGGTCGCCGACTTCGCATCGGGGGTTCCCGATCTCGGCACGATCCCGCGCGACGACTGGACATGGGCGATCCGGGAGGCGACAAGGAGCGCCCCGAACGGGGCCTTCGACTATGGCGACCCGCGCGGCGACCCGGGCCTGCGGGAGGTGGTCGCCGCCTACCTCCGGCGCGTCCGGGGGATGAACGCGCGGTCAGCCCAGATCGTCGTGTGCGCGGGCTTCGCTCAGGGCGTTGCGCTCACATTCCGCGCGCTCGTCCGGCGCGGCATCACCACGATGGCAGTGGAGGATCCCGGCTCGATCGGCACGGTCACGCGCGCGGCAGATGCGGCCGGTGGTTCGGCCGTGCCGGTGCCGGTCGATGAGCTCGGTATCGACGTCGCCGCGCTCGACGCGAGCGGCGCGCGCGCCGTGGTACTGACGCCCGCGCACCAGTGGCCGACCGGGGTCGTGCTAGCCCCGGAGCGGCGTCGGGAACTACTCGCCTGGGCATCGCGCCGCGACGGCATCATCGTGGAGGACGACTACGACGCCGAGTTCCGCTACGACCGCGAACCGGTCGGATCGCTGCAAGGGCTGGCTCCGGACCGGGTGGTCACCCTGGGGACCGTCAGCAAATCCCTGGCCCCCGCCCTGCGCCTCGGATGGACGGTCGCGCCGGTCTGGCTCGCCGACGAAGTGGCGGCGGCCAAGGAGTCCGCCGACCGCGGAGCGCCCACCCTCGACCAGCTCGCGCTGGCCCGGCTCATCGAATCGGGACGCTACGACCGGCACCTTCGCCGGATGCGCGCCCTCTATGCGGGCCGCCGAGATGTACTCGCCGCTGCGCTGCGGGCCCACGCGCCCATGGTGCGGTTGACGGGCCTCGCGGCCGGTTTCCACGCGGTCGCGCACCTATCGCCGGACGCGGACGAACAGCGGATCATCGACGAAGCCCGCACGCGCGGGGTGGCGCTCTACGGTATGAGCACATATCGCTCGACCCGCAGCCCGCACCGGCCGCAACTGGTCTTCGGGTTCGGCAACACCTCGGAGGAGTCCATCCGCGCCGGAATCGCAGCCGTCGCGGAGCTCCTCCGCTGACGTGGGCCTGCCGGCGTGTGGGCCATGACCGCGGTCATCCCGGGGAACACGGGGTCTGGGGCTACTGGGCCGGAGCTGCGTGGATGCTGCTCGTCGCCGCCTACAGCGCATTTTGCGTGGTGTGGCATCGCCGCCGCCGCGGCAGCTCCTGAAGGTCCTGTCTCGCCGGACCGCCCGGTCCTTCCGGCAGCTCCGATGCCGGGGTGACGCGGACTCCCCGTCTCAGCCCCCCGCCGCCCCCGCCGCCCGCAGCGTCTGGGACGGGTGCTCGCCGAAGGCGTTGCGGTAGGCCGCCGCGAACCGCCCGAGGTGGATGAAGCCCCAGCGTGTTGCGGCCTCGGTCACGCTGTCCGTGCCCGGGGCGGCCGTGAGGAGGTCCTCCCTCACCTTCTCCAGCCGCACCTCCCGCAGGTAGGCCATCGGCGTCGTGTCCAGGGAGCGCCGGAAGCCCTGCTGCAGGCTGCGCGGGCTCACACAGACCCGGGCGGCCAGCTCGACGACCGTCCACGGGTGCGCAGGATCGGCGCGCAGCAGGTCGACGGCGCGGGAGACCGGCCGCACCCCGGAGTCGGGGGACGGATGGCGGAGCGCGGCCGAGTGATTGTGCGGCTGGGCGAACAGCATCGACTGGATGATGGTCTGTTCGAGGCGGAGCCGGGCGAGCGGGTGGGCCAGCGGGCCGCCGGGCAGCTCGGAGGCCTCGTCGATCATCCGGAGCGCCTGCAGCATCATCCGGCCGGCCGACCCGGTGAGGTCGAGCTCGCTCGTGTACTCCAGCGTGCGGACGGACTCGCGTCCGAGCAGGCGTTCGAGTTCGAGCTGGAGCTCGGCGCGCGGGATCATCACCGACAACTGGGAGAACATCGCGCTGCAGTCGAGCCGCACCGGCCTGCCCGGGGTGAAGACACCCGCGGTGCGCGTGGTGGCGTGGATCTCGGGTCCTCCGCCCGCGCGCATGACCGCCCGGCCGTGCAGCGGGATGTCGAGGTGGTAGTTCTCGGCCTCCGCCGTGTCGATGCTGACCTCGTCGCGGAACTGCATGAAACCGCACGTCACGCGGCCGACGTCGAGCGCGTTGAGCGTCATGTCCACGGTCCCCGACGGCGGCGCGGAGGGGAAGTCGACCGGGAGGAACACCTCCGACAGAGCCTCCCGGGCTTCGTCCACGCTGTGACCCGCCGCGACGCGGTGGGAGGCGAAGAGCTCGCCGGACGGGGGATTCATGCGGCGATTGTAAGCAGGTCTCACACGCCCTCCTGACCGTTATCCGAACGGGTCGTTCGCGAACAGGACAGCGGCGTTCGCCTGCCGGATAGCCCGCCCCACGGGCTCGACCTAGCGTGGTTGAACGGTCGACGTGTCCGACCCACAGGTACGGTGGTCCTCCCCTTCGGGTGGGGAGGACCACCGTGCGGCCGTCCCATCCACCCGCCGACGCCGTTGGACCACGATGATCGAACCGAATCAGGCCTCGCGCCCCCGTTGGTGCCCTCGCTGTCTCAACCGGATGCGCGTCAGCAAGAATCCGTACTACGGTGTCGGGCTGGCCGTGCACCAGCATTTGTCCGTGTGTCCGCGGTGCGGCTTCGTCGAGTTCGTCCCCCGGACGCCGCGCCTCGCCGACCCCGCCCCCGCTCCCGTCGCCGTGCAGGCGCCGGCTTCGCTCGGCCACCGCCTGCTCGCCCTCGCGGCGCGCCTGTTCGCCGCATCGAGGTAGCCCGAACGGCGGCGCCCGGAAGATCCGGGCACCGCCGCCCGCCGCGCTGCCGTCAGGCGTTCGCCCCGGACGGGTGGAGGATGACCTTCGTCCAGCCGTCGTCCCGGTTGTCGAAGTGCTCGTAGGCGTCCGGCGCCTCATCGAGGTTCAGCTCGTGGCTGACGATCCAGGAGGGCGTGGCCTTGCCCGCCGCGACGAGGTCGCGCAGCCGCCGGTTGTACTTCTTCACCGGCGCCTGGCCGCTCCCGATGGTCTGACCGCGGAACCAGAACTCGCCGAAGTCGAACGCCACCTCGCCCTGCTTCGCCAGCTCATCCGACGCGCCCGGGTCCTGCGGGATGTAGACCCCGACTACGCCGATCGTGCCGGTGAACCGGACGGACTGCACCAACCGGTTGAGCGTCATGTTGGGATGCTCGTTCCCCTCGACGTCGTGCGCCTGGTAGCCCACGCACTCGCAGCCGTTGTCCGCTCCGAGACCCATGGTCATCTCGTTGACCGCCTCGACCGGGTCCACTTTCGAGTCGTCGATGGCGATGGCGCCGATCTCCTCCACCAGCTTCAACCGGTCGGGGTGGCGGTCCACCACCATCACCTTGCCGGCGCCCTTAAGGATGGCGGAGTAGGCCGCCATGCAGCCGACCGGCCCGGCGCCGTAGATCACCGTCTGGTCTCCGGGCTTGACCTGCGCCATCTCCGTGGCGTGGTAGCCGGTCGGGAAGATGTCGGCCAGCATCACGTAGTCCGACTGCTTCTCGGCGGCGTCCTCCCCGAGCCGTAGACAGTTGAAGTCGCCCCACGGGACGCGGAGCAGGTCGGCTTGCCCGCCCGCCCACGGACCCATGTCGGCGAAGCCGTAGGCGGCGCCCGCCCACGCCGGGTTAGGCTGCGCGGTCAGACAGTAATTGGTGAGGCCGCGTTCGCAGTTCTTGCAATGCCCGCACGCGACATTGAACGGCAGGACCACGTACTCACCCACCTGGACTTTGTCGACACCGTCGCCGACCTCGATCACCCGCCCCAGATTCTCGTGGCCGAACCATCGTCCGGTCTCGAAGTCCGTCCGGCCCTCGTACATGTGCAGATCCGATCCGCAGATGTTCGTCGAGGTGATCTGCACGAGGACGTCCGTCGGACGTTCGATGCGGGCGTCCGGGACATCCTGCACGCTGACCTGGCGCGGACCGTCGTACACCACTGCTTTCATTTTCTTCCTCCATCGATCGTTACGACCGGGGCGGCGCTCGCCCATGCGCGTTCGGGCGTCGCTTCGATACGCCACGCAAGGTAGGCCGGACTTCTCGTGTCAGAGGGGGTTGACAGGCGAGGTCCGCCGGGCGCGAGACGGTTCGCGCAGATCGGATATCCGCGAGCGCGCGGTGGCTATCGGCGGCCTCCGGGCACACCTAGCGTTGATGTGGAGACCGCGATGAGACACCGACGATTCGCCGGCCGCGACGCCTGGATGGCGGCGGTGGAGCAGGCGCTCGCCCACCCGGCCGCCCTTCCCATCCTGACGGCCAAGGCCCTCGACGTGGATGCGGTGCGCAGCGTCGCCGGAGCCGAGGCGGCCCGCGCATCCGACCTCGGGATCTCCTGCCTGAGCGCCGACCAGCTCGCCGACGCGGCGGGCCTGCCCCGCACGTCCGTGCTCCGCGCACGCTTGGCGCTGGTCGAGCTCGGCCTGGAGGACGTCGTCCCCGGTGCCGGTGCCGGCAACGTCCGGCGTGAGCTCCACCATGATTGCTGTGAGTGCGCTAACACTCACGAAGAATGCTGATTTCCGGCTATTTGACAGATTTTGATAGTGCGCTAACATGGCCCACACGAACCCAAACAACGAAGGAGTTGGACGTGACTGAGCCGTACACAGTCGTAGCGCTCTCGCCGCTGCAGATCCCGATCGTGGAGCCGGAGGACGCGCTGAAGAACACCAAGCGCATCATCCAGTTCATGAAGACGGCCGTCGGTGTCGCC
The DNA here is from genome assembly GCA_023386675.1 of Actinomycetes bacterium. Classification (GTDB taxonomy): domain Bacteria; phylum Actinomycetota; class Actinomycetes; order Actinomycetales; family Microbacteriaceae; genus Leifsonia. The sequence goes on along the minus strand of JAEWJG010000333.1, from coordinate 2,185 downwards.
GCGACCGAGGGCCACCCGGTCAAGCTGGTCGTCATCCCCGAGATGGCCATCCAGGGGATGCACATGGCGTTCCACGCCGGCGACCGCGAATACGAGAAGAAGTTCGCCCGCACCATCCCGGGCCCCGAGACCGACGAGCTCGGCAAGGCCGCTCGTGAGCTGAACACCTACATCGCCGGCGAGCTGTACCTGGTCGCCGACGACGACTTCCCGGACCGCTACTTCAACTGCGCGTTCATGATCGACCCCAACGGCGACGTCATCTACCGCCGCGCGAAGGCCACCTCGGACGGCTTCGAGGGCGGCACCCTCGGCACCACGAACCCCCACGACCTGTGGGACGAGTGGATCGTCAAGAAGGGCGGCGGCAACGTCATGGACGCCATCTACCCCGTCGCCAAGACGCCGGACATCGGCAACATCGGCTACGTCATCTGCCACGAGGGCTCGTACCCGGAGATCGCCCGCGGCCTCGCCATGAACGGCGCGGAGATCATCATCCGCGCGACGCTCATCGAGCCGCAGACCTCGCAGGGCATGTGGGAGGTGCAGAACAAGGCGCACGCCCTGTTCAACAACGCCATCGTCGTCGCCCCCAACCTCGGCCCGGAGCTCGGACCGGACGGCGTCATCAACGACCTCTTCGGCGGCCGCTCGATGATCGTCAACCAGCGCGGCAAGATCATCACCGAGACGCCGGGCGTCACGGCGGGCGACACCTTCGTCAGCACGACGATCGACATCGACGCCCTGCGTCGCGACCGCCAGGCGAACGGCGTCTTCAACGGCTTCAAGGACCTCCGCACCGAGCAGTACGCGGCCATCTACGAGAAGCCGATCTACCCGAAGAACCAGTACCTCGACGCCCCTCCCGGGGAGGACTGGCTGGTTCGCGAGCGTGCCACCCGTGCTCGCAACATCAAGCTGCTCGAAGAGCGCGGGGTCTTCACCCCGCTCGACTGAGCACCCGGCGGCGGCGTCCTCCGGACATCCACGTCCTCCCCATGCGGGACGCCGCCGCCACCCGCACCACGCGCCCCACCCCGAAGCAACACCCCTGCACCGATCACCTCACAAGGAAGTGGAAACATGATCAGCACCCGTTCCCGAACCATGCTCAAAGTCGCCGGCATCGCGGCGGTCACCGCCGTCCTCTTCACGGGATGCGCGCGCGGCGGAACCGACGGCGCCGCGTCCTCCGACGACAAGAAGACGGGCAAGGGGCTCGTCATCGGCTGGAGCCAGCGCGGCATCAGCGGAAGCGACTGGTGGAAGACCCTCGTCGAGGGCGGCCAGGCCGAGGCCAAGAAGCTGGGCGCCACGATCCAGCTGCTCGACGCCAACGGCGACACCGTCCGGCAGAACGCCGACGTCCAGACCCTCATCACGAAGAACGTCGATGTCGTGATCATGAACCCGAACGACCCCATCGGCGTCGGGGCCTCGGTCGCGGCGCTCCAGACCGCGAAGGTCCCGCTCGTCACGGTCAACTCGAACCTCGACAAGTCGCTGGTGCCGGACATGTACTGCTACGTCGCCGAGGACCAGGGCTACACGGGTTCGCTCGCCGGCGAGGTCGCCGCCAAGAAGGCGCTCGTCAAGTTCGGGGACAAGGGGGAGATGAAGATCGTCGGCATCGGCGGCTTCCCCGGTGACGTGCTCAGCGACCTCCGCTTCAACGGCTTCATGAAGGGCTGGGAGAAGGTCATGAAGGACCACCCCGGCGTCAGCACGAAGAAGCTGGAGACGAAGTACGGCGAGTGGAAGCCGGACAAGGCCCTCGCTCCCATCCGCGACGTCGCGACGGCGAACCCGGACCTCAAGATCGTCTACAGCATGAGCGACGTCATGCAGGGCGGCATCGAGCAGGGCCTCCAGCAGGCGGGCATCTGGGGCAACGGCGTCATCGTCGCCGGCTACGACGGCGGCATGAACGTCGTCAAGGAGATGGTCGACAACCCGACCGGTCCGATGCAGGCGACCGCGTCCAACCAGCCGTGGGACCAGGGCGTCGAGGCCGTGAAGATGGCCGTCGCCGCCTACAACGGCGACAAGGCGGCGTGCCCGAAGAAGGAGGTCTTCATCAAGACCACCGTCGTCACGCCGGAGAACGCCAAGCAGTACTACAAGCCCAGCGACACCTACGTCCGGGCGAACGACTAGGCGCTCAGGCGCCGCCTAGCGG
>JAEWJG010000316.1 GCA_023386675.1 Actinomycetes bacterium | reverse complement strand
CCGCCGCGGTGACCCCGCGACGGCGGCGCATCTGACGGCGGTCAGCCGCGCTTCGCGGCCTTCGCCTCGGCGCGCAGCTTCGCGATCTCGTAGAGCGTCACGCTCGCCGCGATCCCGGCGTTCAGCGACTCGGTGGAGGCGCTGATCGGGATGGACACGATCGCGTCGCACGTCTCGGTCACCAGCCGCGAGAGGCCCTTGCCCTCGCTGCCGACGACGATGACGACGGGGCGGTCGGCGAACGACAGCCCCGGTAGCGACGTGTCCCCTCCGCCGTCCAGGCCGAGCACGAAGACGCCGGCCTTCTTGAAGTCCTTGAGCGTCTGGGTCAGGTTGGCCGCCATCGCGACGGGCGTACGGGCGGCGGCGCCCGCCGAAGTCTTCCACGCGGCAGCGGTCATGCCGACCGACCGGCGCTGCGGGACGATGACGCCCTGGCCGCCGAACGCGGCGGTCGAGCGGATGATCGCGCCGAGGTTGCGCGGGTCGGTGATGCCGTCGAGGGCGACGAACAGCGGGGTGTCGCCCTTGCGGACCGTGTAGTCGAGCAGCTCGCCCGGGTGCCGGTACTCGTACGGCGGCACCTTGAGCGCGACGCCCTGGTGCACGGCGTCACGGCCGGCCAGCCGGTCGAGCTCCGGACGCATGACCTCGAGGATGGGGATGGCGCGGCCGGTCGCGATCGACAGGATCTCCTTCATCCGGTCGTCGAATTCGACGCGCGCCGCGACGTACAGGGTCGAGGCGGGGATGTCGGCGCGGAGCGCCTCCAGCACCGAGTTGCGGCCGGTCACGATCTCCGACTCGTCGCCGCTCTTCGCCCGGCGCGAGGCCCCGGACGCGCCGCGCGGGGCGGCATCCCGTCCGCCGCGCTGCCCGGCCTTCTCGGCGGCGCGCTCGCGCAGGACCTTGTTCTTGTGCGCGACGTGGTACTCGCGGTCCTCCGCCTTCGGGGTCGGGCCGCGGCCTTCGAGCGCCTTGCGGCCGTGGCCTCCGGTGCCGACCTGGGCGCCCTTCTTGCTCTTGCGAACGGCCCCGGCGCGGGGCTTGCCACCCGAGTTCTTCATGATCCGATGCTCCAATGCGACCCCGTCGGGGTGTCTTCGATGGTGATTCCTGCCGCGCTCAGTTCGTCGCGGATGCGGTCGGCGGCCGCGAAGTCGCGGGCCGCGCGGGCTTCCTGCCGGTCGGCCAGCAGCCGCCCGATCAGTTCGCCGAGCGCCGACTCGGCCGCGGACGACCCGCCGGTGCGCCACTGCGGCGACAGCGGGTTGATACCGAGCACCTCCGTCATGGCGAGCGCGTGCCCGCGGGCGGTGGCGGCCGCCTCCAAGTCTTCCGCATCCAGCGCCGCGTTCCCTGAACGTACGGTGTCGTGCAGCACGGCGAGGGCCTGCGGGACGGCGAGGTCGTCGTCCATGGCCTCGGCGAACGCGTCGGGGACGATCTCGACGCCGTGCCCGGCGAACCGCGTGCCGGCGAGCCGCCGGTCCACCCGCTCGAAGAACCCGGCGATGCGGTCGAGCGCGGCCTCCGCCTCGCTCAGCGAACCGTCGTGGAAGTCGATCGTCGACCGGTAGTGCGCCGAGCCGAGGTAGTAACGCACGACCAGCGGACGCGCGGCGCCGAGCAGGTCGGCCGCATAGACCGAGTTGCCGAGCGACTTGCTCATCTTCTGGCCGTTCACGTGCACGAGCCCGTTGTGCACCCAGTAGTTCGCGAACGCGTCCCCCGCGGCCGTCGACTGCGCGAGCTCTTTCTCGTGGTGCGGGAAGCGCAGGTCGAGGCCCCCGCCGTGGATGTCGAACTGCGGTCCGAGGTAGCGCCGCGACATCGCGGAGCACTCGATGTGCCAGCCCGGCCGGCCGTCGCCCCACGGCGACGGGAACGCGGCGGACGCCGGCTCGTCGTCCTTGCGCCCCTTCCACAGGGCGAAGTCGCGGGGATCGCGCTTTGCACGCGGGTCGGCGTCGGCCGCGGCCTCCATGTTGTCGATGCTCTGCCGGGTCAGCTCGCCGTAGGAAGGCCAGCTCTTCACGTCGAAGTAGACGTCGCCGGAGCCGTCCGTCGCCGCGTAGGCGTGGCCCGCGTCGATGAGGCGCTGGATGATCTCCTGCATCTGCGGGATGCTCGCCGTGGCGCGCGGCTCGTAGGTGGGAGGCTGGACGCCGAGCGCGCGGTAGGCGTCGGTGAACTCCAGCTCGAACCGGTACGCCAGCGCCCACCATTCCTCGCTGCCGCCCTCCGACTGTCCGGCGGCCGCATTGACGAGGATCTTGTCGTCGATGTCGGTGACGTTGCGGACGAGGGTGACATCGAGGCCGCGGTACGTCATCCACCGGCGGAGCTGGTCGTACACCAGCGCCGAGCGGAGGTGGCCGATGTGCGGCGACGACTGGACGGTCGGGCCGCACACGTACATGCCGACCTCGCCGTCGCGCAGCGGGACGAAGTCGCGGAGGGCGCCGGCCTTCGTGTCGAAGAGTCGCAGAGTCACTCCCCAAGCCTAGAGGGAGCGGGCGTCAGGACGCGGCGCGTTTCGCCAGCTCCTCGTTGACCGGCGCGAAGGCGGCACGGTCGAGCAGCAGCTCGATGTGGGCGATACGTCCGTCCCGGACGGTCAGCAGCTCGACGCAGCGGACGGCGCCCGCCGCGGTGTCGGTGACGAAGTCGTAGACGATGCAGGCGCGGTCGCCGTCGGCGAACACCTCGCGGATCTCGTTGCGCACCAGTGCGGGCAGGAGCCGGTGGATCGCCGTCAGCCAGCCGTCCTTGTCCGACGTGGTGCCGGCGAACTCGGCCACCAGTGCCACGTCGAGCAGGTCGGCCAGCGGCTCCTCGTCGTGCGCGCCGACCGCGTGGATGTAGCGCCGCGCGATCGTCTCCGTGTCGGTGGATGCCATTGTCCGGTCCTTCCTGCGCCGCGACGGCGCTCCACCGGCCACCGTAGCCCCGTCGGGCCGATTCAGGACAGCAGCAGCGCCGTCGCCTGCGCGGTCACTCCCTCGCCGCGGCCGGTGAAGCCGAGGCCGTCGGTGGTCGTCGCGCCCAGCGACACCGGTGCGCCCAGGATGGTCGAGAGCCGCTCCTGCGCCTCGTCGCGTCGCGGTGCGAGCTTCGGACGGTTGCCGATGATCTGCACCGCGACGTTCCCGATGCGGAAGCCCGCCTCCTCGACACGGCGCCGAGCCTCCTCGAGGAAGACGTCGCCGTGAGCGCCCTCGAACCGCGGATCACCCGTGCCGAAGACGCCGCCGATGTCGCCGAGGCCGGCGGCGGAGAGGAGGGCGTCGACGATCGCGTGGGCGACGGCATCCCCGTCGCTGTGCCCGGCGAGGCCCGGCTCGCCCGGCCAGTGGAGGCCTGCGAGCCAGAGCTCGGCGCTCGGGTCGAACGCGTGGGTGTCGCTGCCGGTCCCGATGCGCGGGACCGGCGTCCCCGCGAGCAGCTCCTCGGCTCGGCGCAGGTCCCACTGCGTCGTCACCTTGAACGCGTGGGCGTCGCCCGGCACCACGTCCACCCGG
>JAEWJG010000259.1 GCA_023386675.1 Actinomycetes bacterium | reverse complement strand
GGTCGGTGATGTCGACCGCGAGGGCGGAGGCGCCCGGACCCAGCTCGGCGGCGACGGACGCGACGGCGTCCGCGTCGAGGTCGGCGAGGACCACCGTGTCGCCCTGCGCGAGGAACGCCTCGGCGATGGCGCGGCCGATGCCTCCCGCGCCGCCGGTGATGAGCACGGTGCGGTCGTCCGCGCCGGTGGAGGGTGCCTGGATGCGGGTGCTGTCGGTCACGGTGAGCCTCTCTGCTGTCGGCGCCGCCGCTCCGGGGCGCTGTCGTTATATTATACGAGCGTAGAAAAATAACATCGGTCGCAAGGAGGCCCCGTGTCCGCAGGAACCGCTCCCGTCCCCGTCCCCACCCGCACCCTCGGCCGCGGCGGCCCGGAGGTGCCCGTCTTCGCACTCGGCTCGTGGAACACCTGGGACCGCATGACGCCCGACGACGCCATCGCGCTCATCCGCCGAGCCCGGCAGGCGGGTGCCGCCTTCTTCGACGTGGCGCACTACGACATGGGTCCGCACGCCGAGAATGCGCGGACCGACATCCTCTTCGGCGAGGCCGTCCGTGCCGCCGGGCTCTCCCGCGAGGACTACCTGCTGTGCGGCAAGCTCTGGCTCTGGGAGTACCCGGAGCGCTCGTTCGCCGACCAGCTGCGGGTCTCGCTCGGTCGCATCGGGGTCGAACGAGCCGATCTGGTGGTCGTGGGCGACTACTTCGGCGAGCTCGACGTGGCGCGGGTGGTCCGCGATGTCGCCGCCGAGATCGCCGCCGGCCGCTTCGATGCCTGGGGCGTGAACAACTGGACGATCCGGGACGTGCGCACGGCGCTCGAGGTCGCGGAGGCCGAGGGGCTCACGCCTCCGACGTTCGCGCAGCTCAAGTACGGGCTGGTGCGGCGGGCGATGGCGGAGGGGTCCTTCTACGGCGAGCTGTTCGCGGACGGCCGCCTCGCCCTCCAGGCGTCCGACGTCTTCGAGGGCGGCATCCTGGCCGGCAAGCTCGCCCCGGCCCGCAAGATCGGCGCCGATGTGGGCGGGATCCGGGAGCGCATCGTGGCCGCCTACCCCGAGGTGCAGCGCATCGCCGCGTCCTTCGGCGCGACGCCGACGCAGCTCGGTATCGCGTTCGCGCTCGCCCATCCCGCGACGGCCAACGTGCTGTTCGGCGTCAGCCGGATCGAGCAGCTGGAGGACAACCTGGGTGCGCTCGACCTGCTCGACCGGGTCGGTGTGGAGGCGCTCCGCGCGGAGACCGGGCACCTCTGGCTCGACCGCGAGGTCGCAGCGGACGGGACCTGGGCGCCGTAACGCCCGCTCAGGCCAGGAAGCGGACGACCGCGGCGCGGAACTCGGCCGAGTCGAGCGCGCCGCGGTGGTCGCCCGGAACGGTCTGGAAGCGAGCGTCGGGCAGCGTCGAGGCCAATCCCTCCAGGCCCTGCGTCATGGGGTCGTCCTCACCCCGCACGATGAGGGTGGGGACCGCCGGCGCGCCCCTCGACGGGTCGAACGGCTCGGAGCCCAGACCGGCCATCAGTGCGAGCAGCGAGGCCGTGTCCCTCCCTGGCGCGGATACCATCGTCGCCATCATCCCGACGAGCGGCTCGGCCGCCGGCGCCCCGGCCGAGGCCGCTGCGACGGCGTCCACGTCGACAGCGGCGAAGGGCTCGAACGGGCTGAGACCGCCGAGCACGAGGCGCCGGACGTGCCCGGTGGCCGCCGGAAGCTCCCAGGCGAGGCGCGCGCCCAGCGAGTAGCCGACCACATCCACCTCGTCGCCCAGGTCCGCGATGACCGCGGCGAGCGCCGACACGACCGCCGAGGTGGTCGCGGCGTGCCGGGAGACGGCGGGGGAGTCGCCGTGGCCGGGCAGGTCGACGGCGTGCACGTCGTGCCCGGCGGCGGCCAGCGCCTCCGGCCATCCCGTCGCCAGGAAGTCCTCTTCCGCGGTCGCGGCGAAGCCGTGGATCAGCAGCACCGGAGGATGCGCGGTTGTTCCTGCGGCGGCCGGGGTGGAGTGGAGGGTGGGCATCGGCGTCCTTCTCTAGCGGTTTTTCTATGATAGTAGAAAAAAGAACCCAGAATCGATAGAGTCGCGGCATTCCTCCCCACGACAGCACAGAGAAGAGCCGTGACGTGACCGCATCCACCACCACCCGCACCCCGAGCCCCGAGACCATCGTCGACATCGCCATCGGCTTCATGGGAGCGAAGCAGCTGTTCGCCGCCAGCCGCGTCGGACTCTTCTCCGCCCTCGCCGACGGTCCGCTCGACAGCGCAGGGCTCTCCGCGGCGACCGGTGTCCCGGAGCGCCAGGTGCGCATCCTCGCCGACAGCATGGCCGCCCAGGGTCTGCTGACCCGCACGAATGGCCGCTACGAGCTCACCGAGGACTCCGCCGCCTTCCTGACCGGCGATCGCGCCGACCTCGACCTGGGACCGTTCCTCGCCTTCCTGGGGGCGACCAGCTACACGCAGTGGCTCGGCTATGACCGTACGGTCGACTCCGACGCGCCGGGCGTGCTGGAGCTCGACGAGGCCGGGTGGGGAGACTTCCTCGCCGGCGTCATGCGCTACAACGAGCTGCACGCCGCGATGCTGGCGCAGGGCTTCGACTTCACCGGTTACACGGACGCGCTCGACCTGGGCGGCCTCAGCCCGGCGTTCGCGATCGAGGCGCTGAAGGCCAACCCGGAGCTCCGCGTGCGGTTCGTGTTCGACCCGCAGTCCGTGGAGCCGGTGCGCCAGGCGATCGCCGAGGCGGGCTTCGCCGACCGCACCAGCGTCGAAGGCGCCGAGACGGCGGATGCGCAGCCGGGCGGTGCGCACGACCTCGTGCTGGTCAACCACGTCATCCATCGGTTCGACGACGCGCAGAACCGCGCCATCTTCCGCAACGCCCGTGCGGCCGCGGCCGACGGCGCCACGTTGCTGGTGCTCGACTTCTTCCTGGACGACGACCCGCAGCAGCGCAAGATCGACGCGCTGCACGCGGGGGAGTACTACAACATCGACGGAACGGTCGTCTACCAGGAGTCGGTCGTCCGGGAGTGGCTGGCCGAGGCCGGCTGGCGGGCCGAGCGCACTATCGCGCTGCCCGGCAGCCCGCGGATCCTCGTCGCCACCGCGGTCTGAGTCGCACACGTCGAGTGGCGCCCGGTCGCGTCCAGCGCCGGGCGTCGCTCAGCGTCGTGTGATGCGTTCGAAGAACGCGTCGAGCTGCGCGGTGAGCAGCTCCGGGGTCGACAGGTCCGGCGCCATCAGGCTCATGATGTTCGCGCCCGCGTTGATGAGGACGATCTCGTCGACGAGCTGGTCGTCCGGGGTGTCGGTGACGATGTCGCCGTCGGCGCGGGCCTGCGCGATGTACCCCGCCAGACCGGCGCGCCACGAGACGAGGTGATCGCGGTAGGCCTGGTGCAGCTCCTCGTTCGAGAGCGCGCGCTCCCAGAAGCTCAGGAGCACGCGGCCGGCGGTGATCGACTCGGGCGTCGTCGGCGCCGAGGCGTACACGATCGCCCGGAGCGCCTCGAGCCCGGACTTGCTGTCGACGGCACCCTCGACGGCCGAGCTCATCATCCCCAGGGCGCGCTCGTACGTGCCCTGGATGATCTCGTCCTTGCCGGGGAAGTAGTGCTTCAGCGCACCGTTGGCGAAGCCGGCCTCTGCGGCGATCTCGCGCATCGTCGCAGCCTCGAGGCCGCCCTTGACGATGAGACCCCAGGTGACGTCGATGATGTCCGAGCGCCGCTGATCGTGGTCGATCACCTTGGGCATGGTCCTCCCCTCGACACCCGGGCCGCCCGGGAGTCTCCACAAGTGTAGGGGAAAGACTCCCGGGCGCCGGGGAGGGTCAGACCCGCGAGAACACCTCGCGTCCGGCGAAGAAGGTGCGCTGCGCCGTCAGGCCGACCAGCTCGGTCACCGGGATGGCGAAGGGGTCGCGGTCGAGCACGACGAAGTCGGCCGACTTGCCCGCGGTCAGCGAGCCGGTCACGTCGCCCAGGCCCATGGCCCGCGCTCCGTTGATGGTGAAGACCTCGATCGCCTCGGGGAGCGTGATGGCCTGCTCCGGCCCCAGCACGCCCGGCCGTTGCCCGTGCGGATCGGCGCGGGTGACGAGCCCCTGGATGCCCTCCCAGGCGTTCGGCGTCTCGCTCACCGGCCAGTCCGAACCTCCGGCGACCAGGGCGCCCGAGTCGATCAGCGACCGGTTCGGCTGCAGACCGTTCACCTCGTCGGCCGGCCGCACCGTGCTCAGCGCGTCGGCGATCACGCCGGGGAACCAGAGGAACGGCGAGATGTCGGCGGTCACGCCGAGCTCGGCGAAGCGCGGCAGGTCCTCATTCGCGATGAACTGGCCGTGGGCGATCTGGTAGAGGGGAGCGGCGTGGCCGTCCGCGCGGACCGCGGCGACCGCATCCAGCACCATCCGCACCGCGGCGTCGCCGGAGCAGTGGATCTTCGCCGAGATGCCCTGCGCGGCCGTGCGGCGCAGCCAGCCCTCCAGCTCGTCGGCCGGCATGGTCGTCGAGCCGTGGAAGTGGTCGCCGTAGCCCTCCGCCGGAAGGTACGGCTCCAGGAATGCGCCCGAGTGCGCGGGCGGCGTTCCGTCGAGGAAGATCTTGATGAAGTCCGGGCGGTGGTGCTCGCTAGTCAGCTCCGCGCGGTGCTCGATCAACGCGTCGCCGAGTTCGGCGTACCCGAAGATCTGATCGTTGACCGTCATCGACGAGACGACCCACGCCGGCAGCTCGCCCCGCTCGTCGAGCGCCTTCAGCGCACGCATCTGGTCGAGCGAGATCGCGGCGTCCTGGAACGCCGTGATCCCGAAGGAGTGGACGATCTCGATCGCTCGCGCGGACGCCCGCTGCTGCTGCTCGGGGCTCAGCGCGACCGCGGGCCCGGCGACCGCCTCCACCAGCAGGCCGGCCGCCTCCAGCAGCACGCCGCTGGGCTCGCCGGTCCGCGGGTCGCGGACGATGACGCCGCGGTCCGGGTCGGGCGTGGAGGCGTCGATCCCTGCGAGCTCGAGCGCCCGGCTGGAGGCCCACCGGTTGTGGTGGCTGTCGTCCGTGAGGAGCACGGGACGTCCCCCGGCGGCGTCGTCGAGCGCGCGCCGCGCCGTGGCGTGCCCGAGCGCGTCGAGGAGTCCCGTGCCCCAGCTGCTGCCGACGATCCACTCGTCGGGTCCTTTTCCGGCCGCGTAGGAGCGGACCGCATCGAGCACCTCGTCGAGGGACGCCGTGTTCGGGAAGGTCAGCTCGTACAGCTCTGCGCGGCCGGCGTGCGCGTGGTGGTTGTGCACGTCCACGAGCCCGGGGAGGACGAACGCGCCGCCGAGGTCGAGATCCCAGGTCTCCGCGCCGCGGAAGGCCGCGATCTCGTCGGCCGTGCCCACGGCGAGGATGCGTCCCTCCCGGATCGCCATCGCCTCGGCGTGCGGGCGGTCGCGGTCGACGGTGTAGAGCCGCCCGGTGACGATCAGGTCGGCGCGGTCGGCGCGGTCACCGCTGGCCGGCATGCTCAGGCCTCCGCCGGGTCGTACTGCGCGGGGTGCACGGTGTTCGAGAGCAGGCGTCCGTAGGCGCCGAAGGTGAAGTGCGTCGGCACCTCCCCGGTCTCGTCCAGCCCGAACAGCACGCCGTGGGAGCGGATGGAGCGCTGGTTGCGGTGGTCGGCGATCGTCACAGAGGCGCACGGGATGACCTTCTCGCGCCAGGCGAACACGTAGATGCCGGGGCGCACCTCCCACACCGAGTTCTCGTCCGTGTCGGCCAGGCCCTTCTCCGGACCTGCCAGGCACTGCCAGGTGTACCAGTTCGGGCTGAGGTAGACGTGCTCGTAGGCGTGCTCGGAGCTGTATACCCACATCACCCGGCGCCCGATCAGGGCGGTGGTCGGCGCGGCCTGCGCGCCGCGCTGCTCCGTGCCGTCGATGACGGCGGGCACGAACAGCTGCTTCACCGCGGTGGTGCCGGGGAAGTCGCCTCCGATGGCCTGGATGATGGACAGCGCCCGTCCGTTGGTCAGGTCGATCACCAGCGAGACCGCCTCGTCCGGCTTGTGCTCGTGGTGGAACTGGGCGAAGTACAGCCCGTCGTCGACCTGGAACGCCTCGTAGGCGTCCGAGCCGCTGCTCTGCTCGATCGCGTCGCCGGTGCCCGGCGTGTAGGTCCAGTCCACCCGGTCGTCGCCGAAGCGGTGCTCGATGCGCGTGCCGCGCTCGTCGACGATGGTGACGGTGCGGCCCGCGAGGTCGCCGGTCGCCGGGGCCTTGTTGGCGTCGAAGCCGGGGGCGAGGCCGTCGAGCGGCAGCCAGGTGGAGGTGTCGGACAGCGTGATGGACATGGGACGGACTCCTTCGTCGGTGTGGTGGTCGGTCGTGCCGGGTGACGCCGGCGCGGTCAGTGCTCGCAGGCGCAGGTCTCCCCACCGCCGCAACAGGAGGAGGAGGACGAGGCGGCGCCGTCGGGCAGATCGAGGGCCGGGTTGCGGTCGAGGAACCCGTACGGCTTGAACGAGAAGCCGGAGTAGTCGACCGGCATGATCGGCCAGTCCTCCGGGCGCGGGATGTGCGTCGGGCCGAAGACGTGCCAGAGCACGATGTCCTCGTCCGTGAGGGAGCGGTCGGCGGCGGTCCAGGCGGGGAGGCCCGCGCCGCCCGCGTGTGCGTTCGGGTAGTCGCCGGCAGGGAACCGCTCCGCCGGATCGAAACGGGTCGCCCAGAGGTGCTTGGTCGCGAACGTGGCCCGGCCGTACACGGTCGACCCCGGCTGCGCGAGCAGTGTCGCGCTCGGCTGCGGGATGAGGTGGTACGCGGTCTTCTTGCCGACGGCGTTGCGGCGGTCGGCGCTGGTCACCTCCCAGACGCGCGCGGTGGCGGGATTCGCCAGGCGGCCCGAGTCCGACTCGCGCTCGATCGGCGTGGTGGTCCAGGTGAACGCGTTGCCGTAGGGGTTGTCCGGCCCCATCGGGATGCCCACCGCATCCACCTCTGCCAGGGAGTTGCGCTCTCCGTCGATCGCCACATCCAGTCGCGCGCAGAACAGATGCTGGTGGACGGGCGCGAACAGCCCCGGCGCGATCTCGGCGGCGTGCGGGTCCGTCGAGCCCGGGACCCCGGCGCCCGCGAACACGATGCCGGTCGCCTTCGCCTCCACCTGGATGGTGCCGTCGAGGTAGAGGTACCAGAAGAAGCCGTAGTCGTAATTGCCGATGGTGGAGAAGTACGAGATCACCAGGCGGCGCGAGCGGCGCACCTCCGTCTTGCCGGCGAGGTCGGTGTGCTTCCAGAGCACGCCGTAGTCCTCCTCGTGCATGCAGACGACCTGCGGGATGGTGACCGGGTTGCCGTGATCGTCGGCGACGACGCCGTCGAAGTAGTGGATGACGCCCAGGCAGTCGCACCCCAGGGTCAGGGTGTTCGCGTTCTTGCCGAGCAGGTACTCGCCGGCGTCGAAGTAGCTGATCCAGAACCGGGTGGGCGTGATGTCGCCGTACGGGACGACCATCTCGGGAACCGACGCGCGCGACAGCACCGGCCGGTCCTCGTCGCCGTCGCGGAACGCCACCTGGTTGAGCACCAGTCCCTCGCGGGCGTTGAAGCCGACCCGGAAGCTCCAGTTCTCCCAGTCGACCCGGCTGCCGTCGACGCGGAAGCTGGGACCCTCCGGCTGCGTGATCTCGATCGGCTTGAGGCTGGTGCGGGCGGGACCCGTGGCGTCCGCGCCGTAGTTGCCGTTCAGCGCGGGCACCGGGATGTCGCCCTCGTCCTCGACGCGGATCACCGCGCCGCGCGTGAGGTCGATGTGCACGATGAGGCCCTCGACCGGATGCGACCACGGCGAGTCCTCCGGGCTGTCGCGCAGGAACGTGAGCGACCGGATGGCGCGGCGGCCGGCCTCGTCGGCGCGGTTGAAGAAGCCGGGGGCGAGAGGTGCGCAGAAGGCCAGCTCCATCCGGTCCTCGAGCCCGCGCCGCTTCATCGCGGCCTGCCACTCGGGCGACGCCTTGGCGATGCGCTCGGCGGCCTCGTACTCCTCGAACAGGTACTGCGGCTGGCCGTAGGGGGAGTCGGCGGTGCCGAGCCCGCGGTGCTCGACGACCTCGCCGGTGGTCACGGACACGATCGCCTCTGCGGCCTCGCCGGTGGCCGTGTCCAGCAGCACGTAGAGCAGCCGGCGCTCGATGGTGTCGCCCGGGCGGAAGGCGGCGACCGCCTCCTTGTCCGGCTCGACCGGGAGGACGTTCGGGAACCGCGTGCTCGGCCCGATCAGGCCGGCGGCCTCGAGCACGGCGCGTCCGGCGACGAGCTCGTCCGCCGTCACCGGGTCGAGCGGGTGGACGACCGCCGTCGGGGCGGTCACGGTGCTGCTGTGCTGGTGCATGTCGGGATCCTTCAGTGGCCAGGTTTCGTCCAGTATGCGCAGGCGGCCGCGCGGCCGCGTTGACGGCGGGCGCGCGGCGCTTGACCGGCAGTGCGCGATCAGGCGACCGGCTGCTCCGCCTCCGCCTCGCTTCCCGCGTGCGCGTTGAACGTCTCGAGGTCGGTCGCGAGCGCGTCGTATACCGCCGGCTTCGACCGGCGCAGGTACCACCCGTAGCCGATGCCGCCGACGAGCGCCACCAGGAGCAGGAGCGGGAGCAGGCGGATGGCGAGAGCGTCGGATCCTGCGACGATGTCGAAGTTCACGATCGCCATGATCACGATGACCAGCAGGGCGACGAAGCCGATGCCGGGCGCGACGAACGTGGACCACCAGCGCGGGTCGCGGCGACGGCGGAAGTAGACGACGATCGACAGCGCCGCGAGCGCCTGCAGCACCAGGACGCACAGCGTCCCGAAGCCGATCATGCTGGGCACGAGTGACGAGATCGGGTCGAGCCCGGCCAGCGCGAACAGCCCGGCGACCACCGCCGCGAACACGGCCTGCACGATCCCGGCGAACTGCGGCGCGCCGTTCGGGCGCGTCCGGGCCAGGGAGCGGGGGAGGACGCGGGCGCGGCCGAGTGCGTAGAGGTAGCGCGTGGCCGAGTTGTGGAAGGCGAGCATCGCCGCGAACAGGCTCACCACCAGCAGGATCATCATGACGTCGGTCATGACGGTGCCGAGGTACTTCTGCGAGAGGCTGAAGATGAGGTCGCCCGTCGGAAGGTGCTTGAGCGCCACATCCTGAGCCTGCTGCACGCCGGTCGCGCTGACGACGGCCCAGGTCGTGACGGCGAGGATGAGGCCGATCGCGCAGATCGCGACGTAGGTGGCGCGCGGGATGGTCGTCAGCGGCCGCTTGGCCTCCTCGCTGAACAGTGCGGTCGCCTCGAAGCCGAGGAACCCGGTGGCGGCCAGCAGCAGACCGATCGGCAGCGAGCCGGAGAAGACGGCCTGCGGGCCGAACGCGGCGAGGTCGAAGCCGGTCTGCACCAGCACCGAGATGTCGAAGACGATCAGGATGAGCGTCTCGAGCACGAGGGACACGCCCAGGATCTTGGACGAGAAGTCGACACCGCGACGCGCCATGAAGAACGAGACGACGATCGACGCCAGGCCCCACACGTACCAGTGCAGGTCGAAGCCGGTCAGATCGGCGATCACAGTCTGCATGAAGAACCCGCTGGTGCCGATCGTGCCGACCACGAAGAAGTTGTAGCCCAGCGTCGCGATCAGACCGGCGACGAGTCCGCCGGTGCGACCGAGCCCCTTCACGACGAACGCGTAGAAGCCTCCCGCGTTCACCAGCTGCTTCGACATCTGCGCGTAGCCGACCGCGAACAGCAGCAGCACGACGGCGACGATCAGGAAGGACGCGGGCGTGCCGCCGCCATTGCCGAGGGCGATGGCGAGGGAGGCGACGACGACGATCCCGGTCAGCGGCGCGACCGCCGCGAGGACCAGGAAGACGATGCCGGCGACGCCGAGGCTGTTCGCCTTCAGGCGGGTGTGGGCGGTGCGTTCGCTCATGGGGTTCCCTTCTTCGGGATGCTGGGGGCGGCAGGCAGGACGGCTGCCGGGCTTGGTCGATGGTCGCAGGACCGCGACCGGCCGGGCTTGTCGCCGAGCGAACGCCGGTGTCCTGTCCGCGCACGGCTGTCTCCGGTCGTCGCGCGGGCGCGGGCGGGACCGGGATGCTGAGAGCATGGATCTCCAGCTCGCGGGCCGTCGCGTGATCGTCACGGGGGCCGCCTCCGGAATCGGCGCGGCCTGTGCCCGGGCGTTCGTCGCCGAGGGTGCGCGCGTCGCGGGGATCGACCGGTCGGCGGGGGACGCGGTGACGCATCCCGCCGACCTCACCGACGAGGATCAGGTGCGCCGCGCGATCGACGGCGCCGCCGCCGCGCTCGGCGGAGTGGACGCGGTGGTCGCGTGCGCGGGCATCTCCGGTCCCTTCGGGCGCGGCATCGAGGACATCGACCTGGCGGAGTGGAACGCGGTGCTCGCGGTCAACGCGACCGGCGCGTTCCTCACGGCGAAGCACGCGCTGCGGCACCTGCGCAGGACCGAGTTTCCCGCGATCGTCCTCCTCGCCTCCGACTCCAGCTTCGTCGCAGCGCCCGGGATGGTGCCGTACAACGCGTCGAAGGGCGCCGTGCTGCAGCTCACCCGCGCGCTGTCCGTCGACCTCGCGCCGGACGGCGTGCGCGTCAACTGCGTGTGCCCCTCCGTCGTCGACACGCCGATGGCGCGCGCGGACCTCGGGGTCGCCGAGGGCGGCTTCGCCGACGCCGGCTTCCCCGTGCAGAGCCCGGACGAGGTGGCGCGGCACGTGGTGTACCTCGCGTCCCCCGCCTCCCGTCCGGTGAACGGCCAGGCGCTGGTCTCCGACTTCGGCTACCTCGCGCGGTCGTCATTCCCGGCCTGAGCATCCACTCCCTCCCCCGAAAGGACCCCCATGCAGCACCCCGTCGTCGTCATCTCCGGAGGGGGCACCGGCATCGGAGCCGCCGCCGCCCGTCGCTTCGCGGCCGAGGGCGCCCGGGTCGTCCTGCTCGGCCGGCGGCGGGAGCCGCTGGAGGAGATCGCCGGTGAGCTCGGCGCGCTCGCGGTCCCGTGCGACACCAGCGACCGGGAGCAGACGGAGGCGGCGATCGCACGCACGGTCGCCGAGTTCGGCCGGGTGGACACGGTGATCGCGAACGCGGGCGGCCACGGGCTCGGCACCGTGGCGGAGACCTCCGATGAGGCGTGGGACGTGTCGTTCCGTACCAATGTGTCGACCGCGTTCGTCCTGGCGCGGGCCGCACTGCCGGCGCTGACCGCATCCCGCGGCAGCATCGTCGTCGTCTCGTCGCTGGCCGGCCTGTTCGCCGGGCCCGGCGTCGCCGGCTACACGGTCGGCAAGCACGCGCTGCTGGGTCTGACCCGCAGCCTCGCGCGCGACTACGGCCGCAGCGGCGTCCGGGTCAACGCGGTGTGCCCGGGCTGGGTGCGCACCCCGATGGCCGACGAGGAGATGGACGACTTCGCCCGCCAGGCCGGGCTCGCCTCCCGCGAGGAGGGGTACGCCATCGTCAGCCGCGACGTCCCGCTCGGCCGCCCCGCGGAGCCCGCCGAGATCGCCGGAGCCATCCGGTTCCTGGCGTCGGCAGACGCCTCCTACATCACCGGCGCGACGCTCGTGGTCGACGGCGGCGCCCACATCGTCGACCTCCCGACCACCGCCCTCGGCTGACCCGCTCGCGATTTGCGCCAAATCTCGGTCATACGGCCCTCAGGACCGAGATGTGGCGCAAATCGTGCGGTGGCGGGCGGGGTCAGGAGCCGAGGTAGGCGGCGTGCAGCACGTCGGGGGAGGCGGCCAGCTCGGCGGCCGAGCCGGTGTACGTGACACGCCCGGAGGACACGACCAGCGCATCCGTCGCCACCGACAGCGCGAGGTGCGTGAACTGCTCCACCAGCAGCACCCCGACGCCGGACTGCGCGAACTGCTCGATCATCGGCAGCAGCCGCATGAAGACCACAGGCGCCAGCCCGAGCGACATCTCGTCGATCAGCAGGTAGCGCGGCCGGGACGCGAACGCGCGGGCCAGCACCACCATCTGCTGCTCGCCGCCCGACAGCAGCCCGGCTGCGCTCGTGCGCCGCTTCTCCAGCTCGGGGAAGCGGGACAGTGCGTCGTCCGTGGCCTCGGCCGAGCCGGCGGTGAGACGGATGTTCTCCTGCACCGTGAGCGACGGGAACACAGCGCGGCCCTGCTCGATGTGCACGATGCCCCGCCGCGCCCGCTGCACCCGCGACAGCTTCGCGATCGGTGCGCCGTCGGAGGTGATCGTGCCGCCGCTCGGCGCGACGATGCCGGACACCGACTCCAGCAGGCTGGTCTTGCCCGCGCCGTTCGGGCCGACGAGCGCGGTGATGCGCCCCGGCTCCACGGTGAGGCTGACGTCGCTGATGACCGGGCCCGCCCCGCGGCTGACCGTGACGGATTCGAGGACGAGCGCGTTCACAGCATCTCCGTTTCACCCATGTAGGCCTTGACGACGGCGGGGTCCGCGAGCACCTGCTCCTGCGGGCCGCTGGCGAGCACCTGGCCGAAGTCGAGCACGGTGATGCTCCCGCACACCGAGCGGACAAGGTCGAGGTCGTGCTCGATCAGGATGATCGACACGCCGAACCGCGCCGGTGCCCGGAGCAGCCGCTCGCCCAGCTCGACGTGCTCCTCGTGCGAGAGCCCGGCGGCGGGCTCGTCGAGGATCAGCACCCGTGGTCGCGACAGCACGTTGGCGGCGACCTCGACCAGACGGCGGGTGCCGACGTCCACGCTCTGCAACCGGGTGCGGGCGGGAGGGCAGCCGAAGAAGGCGAGGGTCTCCTCGATCTCGCCGAGGCCGACCCGGCGCCGCGCGACGAACCGCACATACGCTTCGATGGTCAGCGTCGGCGGGACGCGGTCCTGCTGGAAGGTGCGCCGCAGCCCGAGCCGGGCGCGCTTCGCCGGGGGGAGGCCGTGCAGCGGACGCCCGTCGAGCGACACCGATCCGGTGTGCTGCGGGAGGAAGCCGGTCACCGCATCCGTGAAGGTGGACTTGCCGGCGCCGTTCGGGCCGATCAGCCCGACGATCGCGCGCTCCGGGACGACCAGGCTGACACCGTCCAGCGCCTTCACCTGACCGAACGCGACGCCGAGGTCCTCGACCACGAGCACGGGAGCACCCGGTTCGCCGCCCGGGGCCGGCGCCGCGACGGCGCCCCCGGTCGCCTCGGCGCCCGCTCCCGCGTCC
>JAEWJG010000071.1 GCA_023386675.1 Actinomycetes bacterium | reverse complement strand
CGCCTGCACCGGGTACCCGAGCTCGCGGAGCCGGTCCACGTCGCGCCGGCCCGTGCGCGGGCTCACCTCGAGCCGGTCGGCGAGGGTCTGGCCGGGCCAGTCGCGGCGCGCCTGCAGCAGGGACAGCAGGGCGAGCAGGCGGGCCGAGGTCTCCAACATGTTCCCCAGTATCGCCCGGTGTTCAGGACAGGAACTGTCCGCATCTACTGGCAACGTCATCGGCATGATTCACACCAGGGCATTGACGAAGGACTTCGTCGTCAACCGGAGCACCACGGTGCACGCGGTGCGCGGCATCAGCTTGGACATCGGCCCGGGCGAGCTCGTCGCGGTCCTCGGCCCCAACGGCGCCGGCAAGACCACCACGCTGCGGATGCTCACCACCCTGATCGCCCCGACCAGCGGCACCGCCACGGTCGCCGGGCACGACGTGGCGACGCAGTCCGCGCAGGTCCGGCGGCAGATCGGGTACGTCGGGCAGGGCAACGGCGCCGGGCACCTCCACCGCGTCGGCGACGAGCTGCGCACCCAGGGCCGCATCTACGGCCTGGACCGGGCGGCCGCCGCCCGGCGCACCGACGAGCTGCTCGAGGCGCTCGACCTCACCGAGCTGCGCGACCGCAAGGTCTCCGACCTGTCCGGCGGCCAGCGGCGCCGCCTCGACGTGGCGATCGGCCTGGTGCACGCGCCGCGGCTGCTGTTCCTCGACGAGCCGTCCACCGGCCTCGACCCGCAGAACCGGGCGAACCTGTGGCAGCACATCCTGCGCATGCGCGAGGAGCACCGGATGACGATCGTGCTCACCACCCACTACCTCGACGAGGCCGACAGCATGGCCGAACGGGTCGTGGTCGTCGACCACGGCGAGGTGATCGCCGACGACACCGCCGCCGCGCTCAAGGCCGAGCTCGCCGGCGACCGGCTCATCCTCACCGGCGACGACCTGACGCTGCTGGCGAAGGCGGCCGCCCAGCTGCCCGGCGCACGGGACCTGTCCGAGCGGTCCGGTGTCCTGAGTCTCCGGGTCAACGACGGACCCGCCGCGCTGCCCGAGCTGATCGCCGCCGTGCCGGGCGGTGCGCGTACCGCGGAGATCCAACGACCCACGCTCGACGACGTCTTCCTGTCCCTGACCGGCCGCAACCTCCGGGAGCACGCATGAGCACCCTGGCACTGCGCGACGTCGGCATCGTCGCGGCCCGCGAGCTGCGGCCGCTGCTGCGCTCGCCGTTCTCGCTGATCTTCGGGATGATCCAGCCGCTGGTCTTCCTCGCCCTGTTCGGGCCGCTGCTCGTCGGCTCGCTGCGCGGGCAGCAGGGCGGCCTCGGCGGCGACGTGTGGCAGTGGTTCGTCCCCGCGATCCTCGTCATGACCACGCTGTTCGGCACGTCCACCGTCGGGGCGAACCTGCTCGGCGAGTTCCTCACCGGCGCCCACGAGCGGATGCTCGTCACGCCGCTCGCCCGGCACGCGCTGCTCGTCGGCCGCGCCCTGAAGGAGATGGTGCCGCTCGCCGGGCAGGCGGTCGTCATCGTGCTGGTCATGCTGCCGTTCGGCTTCGACCTGCACCTCACCGGCGCGCTGCTCGGCCTCGCACTGCTCACCGTCTTCGGCGTCGGGCTCGGCTCACTCAGCTACGCGCTCGCCGTCGCCGTGCGCCGCAACGACTGGATGTTCTGGGTGGTCCACCAGACGCTGCTGTTCCCGCTCATGATCCTGTCCGGGATGCTGCTGCCCCTGGAGACCGGGCCGGGCTGGATGCGGGCGCTGTCGCAGTTCAACCCCCTCGCCCACATGGTGACCGCGGAGCGTCTGCTCTTCGCCGGTACGGTCGGCGACCGCGCCGTCCTGTGGGGCGCGATCGCCGCGGGCGCGACGGCGGTCATCGGGCTGGCCGTCGGCATCCGGGCGATGCGCCGCTCCACCTGAGGTCCTACTCGCCGACCGCCTTGAACAACGCGCCGATCTCCGCCTGGGACAGGTGTCGCGTCCTGCCCGGGCGGAGATCGCCGAGCCGGATCGGGCCGATCTGCGTGCGGATCAGCCGCTGCACCGGGAACCCGACCGCCTCGAACATCCGCCGCACGATGTGGTTGCGCCCCTCGTGCAGGACGACCTCGACGAGCGCGACCTTGCCGTACGCGTCGACGACCCGGAACGAGTCGACCTTCGCCGGCCCGTCGTCGAGCTTGACACCGGTCTTCAGCTCGCGGCCCATCGCCCGCGGCACCGGGCCGGCGATCTCGACCTGGTAGGTCTTCGCCACCTCGTACGAGGGATGCATGAGCTTGTGCGCGAGCCCGCCGTCGTTCGTGAGCAGCAGCAGGCCCTCGCTGTCCAGGTCGAGCCGGCCGACGTGGAAGACCCGGGTGGTGAGGTTGGGCACGTAGTCGGCGAGCGCCTCGCGGCCCTTGTCATCGTCCATCGTGGACACCACGCCGCGCGGCTTGTTCAGCGCGAGGTACACCAGCCGGGTATCGGTGACCAGGCGCGAACCGTCGACGTGGATGACGTCGCGGGTCGCGTCGGCCTTGTCGCCGAGGGTCGCCTCCTTGCCGTTGACGGTGACGCGGCCCGCGTCGATCATCCGCTCGCAGGTGCGCCGCGACCCGAGCCCGGCCGCGGCCAGGATCTTCTGCAGCCGCTCCTCGTGCCGGGGCACGACCGCGTCCGGCGGCGCGTCGAACGCGGAACCCTCGAAGGTCAGCGGCGGGTCCTCGAACCGGTCGTCGGGATGGGTGGACGGGTCAACGCTGGGCATCGGCGATCTCATCAATGTCGTCGGGAAGGAACGGGGCGAGCGGCGGCAGCTGGTCCACGCTGTCCAGGCCGAGTTTCTCCAGGAACAGCGACGTCGTCCGGTACAGGAACGCCCCGCTTTCGGGCTCACTGCCGGTCTCCTCGATCAGACCCCGCGTCACCAGCGTACGGACCACGCCGTCGCAGTTGACACCGCGGATGGCCGAGATGCGCGATCTGGTCACCGGCTGCTTGTAGGCGACCACGGCGAGTGTCTCCAGGGCGGCCTGGGTGAGCCGGATCTGCTGGCCGTCGAGGACGAACTTCTCCACGTACGGCGCGTACTCCGCCCTCGTGTACAGCCGCCACCCGCCGGCGACCCGGCGCAGGGCGAACCCGAGCCCGAGCGTCGTGTACTGCCGGGCGATGTCCTCCAGGACCGCGTGGATGCGGTCGACGGGCTGGTCGAGCACCTGCGCGAGGCTGACCTCGGTGGCCGGCTCGTCGACGATGAGCAGGATCGCCTCGACGGCGCCGCGCAGCTCCGCCTCGGAC
>JAEWJG010000039.1 GCA_023386675.1 Actinomycetes bacterium | reverse complement strand
ATCGCCCGCGGCGGCGGCCGCGACGACGTGTTCGGCTCGGACGACGGGCAGCCCTGCGAGCGACGACGCCGCGCCGCGCTCGGCGACGGCCTCGCGGGCGCGCTGCGCGATGGAAGTGCCGGAGGCGTAGCCCTCCAGGCAGCCGCGGCGGCCGCAGAGGCAGGGACGTCCGCCGGTGCGGACCATGACGTGGCCGAACTCCCCGCCGTTGCCCGCGGCCCCGCGGTGGAGGCGGCCGTCGATGACCGCGCCGCCGCCGATGCCGGTGGAGATCGTGAGGTACACCATGGTGTCGGCGTCACGTGCGGCGCCGTAGCGGAACTCGCCCAGCGCTCCCGCGGTCGCGTCGTTCTCGAGCACGGCCGGGACCCCGAACTCGCGCTCGGCGAGATCGACGATCGGGAGGTCGATCCAGCCCGGGAGATGCAGCGGGCCGGTCAGCACGCCGGCCTTGGCGTCCAGCGGGCCGCCGCAGGAGATGCCGACGGCGTCGACGCGGAGGCCGGACTCCGCGATCGCGCGCTGCCCCATGGCGAACAGCCTGGGAACGATTACACCCGGACCCTCTTCGCGCCGCGTGGGTTCGACGGTGAGTGCGTGGGTTCGTCCATCCTCCGTGACGACACCGACAGCGAGCTTGGTGCCGCCGATGTCGAGAGAGAGGACGGCGCGGAGGCCGTTTGCCATCATGTCCTTCCGGGGTGCACGACCGCGCCTGCGCTGGTGGATCGTGTGGGATCGTTCCCACAGATACTAGAGGGCTGCAGGCAGGCGGGTCAACACGACGCAGCGCCGCGCTGTATTACAGTGGCCCCGCCACCCACCTCGATCGGAGATCCGATGGCGCACGCCCATTCGCACTCTCACGGCGGCCCCCTCCGCCCCGGCCCGCGCGGGCGGTTGCTCCGCATCGTCGTCATCGCCCTCCTCGCGACGGCGGCCGCCGCGACACTGGCAGGACTCGCCCTTCTCTGGCCCGACCACGGCAAGGTCGTCACGGCTGCGTCGGGCATCCAGTTCGCGCCGAAGGGGACGACGTTTCCGACGGGCAAGATCGTCGCGATGTCCGATTCGTGTCCCGGCTACATCTCGTCGGAGAAGGCCCCGTCGACGGCGCCGGGTGACACGCGCGCGTGCCAGCTGGCCAAAGTCCTCCTCCTCGACGGCGCCTCGAAGGGCCGGACGGTCACGCTTCCGCTGCTCTGGCCGTTCTCGCGCGCCGGCCTCACGCCGGGCGACACGCTGGAGCTCGTCGTCCCCCCGCATGCGACGCAGACCACGGCGTCCGGACTGGATGCTCAGACCCTGGCGACGGAGGCGCAGGGGATCACCGTCAACGGCGTGGTGAGGGACCAGCCGTTGACCGCGTGGGTCATCGTCTTCGCCGTCATCGTCATCGCCGTCGGACTGCTCCGCGGCCTCATGGCGCTGGTGGCGCTGGGATTCAGCGGCTTCATGCTGATGGAGTTCGTCCTCCCGGCCCTCGTGTCCGGGCGACCCGGGCTCGCCGTAGCCGTGGTCGGCGCCTCGGCGATCATGTTCGTCGTCCTGTACCTGGCGCACGGCCCCTCGATGCGGACGAGTGTCGCCCTCCTGGGCACGCTCTTCGGGATCGGCCTCACGGCCGGGATCGCGCAGCTCGCGGTCGGCACGACGCATCTCACCGGGGTGACGGGGGATGTCGGCGGGATGCTCGCCAACGTCACCCAGCTCGACTTCCGTGGCGTCCTGAGCTGCGCCATCGTGATCGCGGGACTGGGCGTGCTCAACGACGTGACGGTGACCCAGGCGTCCGCGGTGTGGGAGCTGCGGGCGGCGTCGCCGACGCTGACACGCGGCCAGCTCTTCGCCCGGGCCATGCGGATCGGTCGCGATCACATCGCCTCGACGATCTACACCATCGCGTTCGCGTACGCGGGAGCGGCCATGGTGACGCTCATCGTCATCTACCTGTACAACCGGCCCGCCGTGAGCCTGCTGTCCCAGGAGGATCTGGCTTCCGAGGTCGTCCGGACGCTGTGCAGCGGCATCGGGCTGGTGCTGGCCGTGCCTGTCACGACCGGGATCGCCGCATTGCTCGTGCCGCAGGAGCTGACGCGCCAGGAGGAGAACCGCTTCCTGAACGCGATGAAGCTGCGCTGGTACTCGTTCATCCCGCGTCCGGCGCCGGAGTTCTCGGCAGGGGGCTTGCGGAACTCCGCGCCCGAGCGCTAACGTACAACCAAATGGTTGTAGATGAGTTGACGGACGCCGAGGTCGACCGCATCTTCCAGGCCCTGGCGGATGCGACCCGACGCGACATCGTCGCGCGGTCGCTGCGCGGCGAGCACTCGGTCAGTGAGCTCGCCGAGCGGTACGACATGAGCTTCGCAGCCGTGCAGAAGCACGTCGCGGTGCTCGAACGCGCGGGGCTCGTGCGCAAGCGGGTGCGCGGGCGGGAGCGGGTGGTGTCCGGCGATCCGGAGACGATCCGACGCGCGTCCGAACTGCTCGACGCGTTCGAGGCGATCTGGCGTCACCGCGACGCGGCCATCGACGGCATCCTCGCCGAGGAGGCCCGCACCACCGACGAAGAGAGGAACGATCGATGACCTTCATCGAGTCGAAGAAGGATGCGGACGCGCTGACGCTCACGATCGTCAGCGAATACGACGCCCCGCAGGAGCGTGTCTGGCAGCTGTGGTCCGACCCGCGGCAGCTGGAGCTCTGGTGGGGCCCTCCCGGCTACCCGGCCACCTTCGAGACGTTCGAGTTCGAGCCGGGCGGACGCGCGACCTACTACATGACCATGCCGGAGGGTGGGAAGGCGTGGGGCTGGTGGCGGTTCGTCGAGATCGAGCCGACCGGGCGCATCGCGATCGACGACGGCTTCGCCGAGGACGGCGGAGCGCCCGCGCCCGGCGAGCCGGGCCGGATGGTCGCGACCCTGGAGGAGCACGACGGCCGCACCCGCATGACGATCCTCAATCAGTTCGCGAGCGCCGACCAGATGAGCCAGCTCCTGGACATGGGTCAGGAGCAGGGCATGACCCTGGCCCTCACCCAGATCGACGCCATACTCGCCGGCACCTTCGCCCGCTGACCCCTTATCCCCGCTAGCCCCCTCCCCTCCCCTCCATCGACTACGCGAAGAGTGCACGCGATCACGGCGATTCGCGTGCACTCTTCGCGTACTCGACGGTGGGGTCAGGTGGCGTCGAGCAAGGCGAGAAGGTGGGGGACGGTGCGGCGCAGGGCGGCGGGGTCGCCGGAGGCGGCCAGGCGTTCGCCGAGGTAGTCGCCGTGGGTGCCGGGCACGATGAGGACGCGGGCGTCGGGGAGCAGGGTCGCCAGCTCGACGAAGTGGGACGCGCGGACCACATCCCGGTCGGCGCCGACGACGAGGACGGGCGCGAGGATGGACGCGAGCAGCTCGTCGGAGAAGTCCTGGAAGCCGAGCATCAGCTCCCGGTCGAGGTCGAACATCCGCCGGGCGTGCTCGGGGTCTCGGCTGACCGCGAGGTCCGCGTCGCGATAGGGCGCGGGCAGGTCGGCGAACGTGCCGGCGGCGAGGCCGTCCCAGAAGCCGTCGACCATCGCATCCCGGTGGACGGGCGCGGACGCCGCGATCACACGCCGCACCGCGGAGGGATGGCGCGCGGCCAGCTGCAGCGCGACCTGCCCGCCGTTGCTGAAGCCGAGCACGTCGACCGGCCCGAGCCGAAGCTCGGCGAGCACGGCGGCGACGTCGTCGGCCGAGCCCTCGAAGGAGGGCGGACGGTCGCCCGAGGCCGTGCGTCCGTGCCCCTGCAGCTCCACGCAGAGCACCGAGCGCGTCTGCTCGATGATCGGCAGCAGCAGCCCCCAGTTCGACTCGATGGTCGAGCCGCCGCCGTGGATGAGCAGCAGCGGCGGGTGCGGCGAGTCCGGGTCGCCGTGCCAGCGGCGATAGAGCGGGATGCGGTCCACGCCCGCAGGCTAGCCGAGGGCGGATGCGCTGTCGAGAGCGACCGTGTCGGCCACGGCATCCCCGGCCTGGCCGAGCCGGACAGCGCCGACCGTGACGTCGGCGGCCAGTCGCTGCCGCTTGCGGGGCTCATCGCCGGCCTGCACCGCGAAGCGCAGGCGCACGGTCTCACCCGCTGCCGCGACCGTCGACGCGGGTGAAGGATCGCTCCACCCCTCGGGCGTCACCAGGCGCGCCAGGACCTCCCGCGGCTCGTCGTACGGGTTCACGACCACGACCTCGTATTCGAGCGCAGCGCCGGGCTGCACGCGCTGGTAGAACGGCTCCACCAGCACCAGGTTGCCGTCGGCCGGCGGCAGCATCCCGTCGTCCGGCAGCAGTCCGTCGTGGATGGCCGCCAGCTCGTCCCCCTGCTCGGTGAGCAGCTGGAGGTAGTCCTCATCCACCTCGCGGCCCTGCCAGTGCCCGGTGATCATGAGACCGGGGGCGACCCGACGGTACAGCGCCGCGCTCTGGATGAAGTCGTCGCGCCGGAACCGGTTGCGGTACTGGTAGTTGAGGATCTCGCGCTGCACGCCCAGCCGCCCCTCGGCGGTCTGCTGGTCGCCGGTCGCGAGAACGCGGACGCCGTCGACCTCGAACTCGAACGCCGCCGCGTAGAGGGTGTGCCCGGGCAGCTCGTGCGTCACGAACTCGTATTCGCGCCACCGCACGGTCTCGCCGAGCGGGAGCACGCGGTCGGCCGGGATCGGCTCGAACCACTGGCACGGCAGGTCGGTGCGCATCGGGTCGGCCATGATCGGCGCGACGTTCTCGGGCAGCCAGACCTGGGTGCCCTCGACGTCGCGCAGCAGGTTCAGGCCGGCGATGTGGTCGTCGTGGTAGTGCGTGCCGAGCACGACCTCGACCGAGGTGACCCCGAAGTCCCGCTTGAGCGCGGGCAGCGAGGCGAGCCACGGACGCCGTGCCGCGCGGTCGGTGCCGGCCGGCCATCCCGTCGACATGTCGTAGCCGTAGTCGATGAACAGCGCGGCGCCGGAGTCGCTGAGCAGCACGTACACGCACGAGTTGGCCGTGCGGTTGAGCAGGAGGTGGTCGGTGAGGCGGACGAACGGACGCTCCAGCCAGTCGCGGATGTCCCACGGGTGGGTGCGGCGCGAGTCCACGTACTCCGACATCCGGTCGGCGAGGGCGTCGAGCGCAGCCACCGCGTCCCGCATCGGCTCGCCATGCGAGGGAAGCAGGATGCCCGGCTGCTCCTCCTGCAGGATCAGGCAGGAGAGCACGCTCATCGCCGGGCCCTCGTTCTCGGTGTACGACCACTGCGTCGCGGCGAGCGACCACACCTTGCCTGGCGCGTAGATGAGGTCGCCGGTGAAGGCGATGGTCGAGCCCTCACGCTCGATCAGGTAGGTGACCGACCCCATGGTGTGGCCGGGCGTCGGGATGGTCTTCACCTCCACGCCGCCGAACGTCGCAGTCCGGTACTCGGGCACGGTGCCGGCGATCGGCACCGGGTCGAGCAGCGAGAACCGGTCCTGCCGCAGGTTGTAGTCGTTGTAGAGCGCGCGCGACGACCACATCTCGTCGACCCGCGTGAAGAGGTCCTGCTCAACCGGCGGCACGTGGATGGGGATGCCCGCCGCGACCGCGCGCGGCAGGCCCTGACCCTGGTCGCGATGGTGGTGCGTCATCAGCACGGCGTCGAGCGTGGCGAGGCCCAGCTCGCCGAGGTGGTCGAGCACGTCGCCCGAGCCGAAATCGATCGCGATGGCGCCGCCTGTGGCCCCGGGCTGCGGGGTGACGACGTAGACGTTGCACGTGTCCGCGAACCGGTGGACGCCCGGGGCGACCTCGGTGAACGCGCTCATACCGTGCTCGGCTCCTTCTCGTGCTCGTCGTCGCGGGCCGCGCGGTACGCGCGCCACAGCGCGGCGATCTCGTCGAGGTCGCCGCCGGTGACATCCTCCCGGCTGTTGTCGATGGATTCCACGTAGTAGAGCGCCGGCACGCCGAGCTCGGGCTGGATGCGCGAGTAGGCGAGCCACTCCTCCCGGTTCGGCATCGGCCACTGGTCGGTGTCGATGGGGTGCCCGGGGAGGGACGCGGCGGCGATGTCGTGACGGAAGCGCAGCTGGTCGCCGACGGGCACCGGGTCGCCGTGCACCGAGTCCTCGAGCACGTCGTTGAGCCGCACCATGTCGGTGACGTCCGAGAAGGAGGGATGCACGGTGTGCGTCACCACGAGCGCGTCCGGTTTCGCGGCCTTCGCCGCCTCGTGGATGGTGCGGACGATCGCGTGCAGGGCGCTGATGCCCCAGACGTCGTCGCCGTGGGTGCTGAGGGTGACGCCGGAGGGCGCGCGCTGCGTGAAGTCGACCTTGAAGCCGTCGGCGTCGAGGCCGGCGGGCGACAGCATGTGCGTCACCTGCGCGGCGAGCGCGTCGAGGTACGCGGGGTTCGACGGGTCGACCGCGATCGGGCGGCCGAAGGCGTCGCGGACGGTCAGCTCGGGTGGCAGGCCGCTCGGATCCCAGGCCTTGAACCACAGCAGGACGCGCTGTCCGGCGGCGTGCCGCTCGTCGATCCAGCCGCGCAGGTCGGGCCACTTCTCGGTGTCGACCGTGTTGGTGCCGTAGTCGGCCTGCCAGCGGTCGTCGATGACGACGGTCCCCGGGTGGATGTCGTGCTCGGCGAGACGGCGCAGCCACCGGTCGTACAGGTACTGGCGGGCGAGATCGGGCGCGAAGGCGGCACCGGCCGGAAGCACGAACCCGTCCGCGTTGTCCGTCGCGAGCGCCTCGCCCTCGTGGCTCATCCGGACGGCGAGCGCGCACTGCGCGCCCCAGCCGCAGAAGATGGGCTCGTGCCACCAGGCGGCGGGCTCGGGGGCGGGAGCCGCCCATCCACGCGCCGCGAGGTCGTCACGGTAGTCGCGGATCAGGGTCAGCGGGGCGCCGCCCGGACGCAGCACGAACTCGGGCGAGACCCAGCCGCCCGCACGCACGCGGGTGTGTCCCTCGTAGGTGAGCCGGAAGAGGAAGCCGCCGTCGATCACGTCGTAGCGGAAGGTGGTGAAGCCGAGCTGCGCGATCGGCGCGACGACCGAGACGCCGAGCCAGTCGCCGACCGGCATGTCGGTCGGTCCGTGCGGCGCCTCAGGGGCGATGGACGGGCGCCCGAGCCCGAAGACCAGCGGAGGCGGCGAGAAGATGCCGTGGAGGCGTCCCGGCTCCGCATCCCCGACGACACCGAGCTGCGCCTGGGTGTTGGAGGGCCGGACGACCTGGATGGGCTCGGTCGGCGTCGGCACGAACACCGACGGGAAGCGGATGCCCGAGCGGAAGGTGCCCGCCGCCCCAGTCGGGAGCGCTGCCTGGCCGCCGAACATCGTCAGGTCGGTGATGCGGGCGTCGTCCTCCTCCGTCGTCACCTCGACGCGGGCGCGGACCTCCGCCGGCGTGCAGTGCAGCACGATCGCCTTGGTCGCCCAGGCGCTGGAGTCGGTGAGCACGGTGACGCGCACCGAGCCGTCCTCGTCCTCCTCGACCGTCACGGCGGTCGGACCCGACGACTCGTCGGGCACGCCGACACGGTCGACGCTCGCGAGCAGGGAGAGGTCGCTCCACAGCTCGCCGTCCGGGCCGGCGATGGTCGCGCGCGGCCGAGCGAGCGCGACGCCGAGCGTGTAGGCGGGGGCAACGAGCACGACCTCGGTCGCGCTGCGGGTGACGGTGATGTCCTGGGTGGTCTGCATGGTCCTCGGGGTGGGGGAAGGGTGAGGCGCGGGGTGGTTCAGAGTGCGGCGAGAGCGGCGACGGAGTCGGCGGTGAGCGGGCCGCCGGCTCCCTGCAGCTGGATGCGGAAGCGCGCTTCCGGTGCGAACGCGACCTCCAGCGTGGCGCGCTCCCCGCCGAGCGTCCACTCGAGCACGAGCGCGTCCGCCTCGTAACGGTAGCGGAACTCGCCCGCGAAGGCGGGATGCGTCGACCGCAGCCGGACGAGCGCGAGCTGGGCGCGGGTGACGTCGCTCGCCATGGCGGCGTCGAACTCCTCCGGCGTGTACACGTGCCGGTTGACGTCGCGGCCCTGGCCGGTGCGCTCGAACAGGGCGATGTCGTCCAGTCCGCCGAGCAGCCCGACGTAGTAGAGCTGGGGGCGTCCGGGCAGCCAAAGCTGCACCGCGCGGGCGAGCAGGTACGCGTGCGCGTCCGCGCCGAGGGCGGAGAAGAAGGTGGCGTTGATCTGGTGCGGGAGGCTCATCCACGCGGGGATGACGGACGCGATGGTCGAGTGGCCGTCGGTGGCTTCGGCGGCGCGGGCGAAGATCGCGGCCATCTCGTCCTGGCTGAGGAGGCCGGGCCGGTCGCCGGACGGACCGGCGTCGATGATGCCGATGCCGTCGTGCGTGTCGAGCACGGTGATGGCGTTCTGCGGGCGGATGCGGAGCCACTCCTGCAGGCGGTCGGAGGTCCCGGTGCCGAGGCTGTGCAGCAGGAGCGGGGCGAGCGCGAAGTCGTACACGTCGTCCACCAGCGGCGCGATCGCGAGCTGCTGCGTGTAGTGCGCGTGCACCTCGACGAGCACCCGCAGACCCTCCTCGCGGGCGAGCGCGACGATCTCGCGGACGAACTCCAGCGTCTCCGGCGTCATGAAGCTGTCCGAGCCGGGCGTCTTGACCGCGTACCCGACCGCATCCAGCCGGACCGTCGTCACGCCGCCGTCGTGCAGCGCGGCGAGGATGCGGCGCAGGTACGCGCGCGCACGGTCGTTCGCGACGTCGAGGTCGACCTGGCTGGGCATGAACGTGGTCCAGACCAGTCGGCGCCGGCCGTCCGCCATCCGGTACGCCGTGAACGGCAGCCCCGGGCGCGGGCGGTAGAAGGCGGTGATGTCGTGCTCGGACGCGCGGTCGGGGAAGACCGTGTCGAAGGTGAGGAACATGCCGTCGTGGGCGGACTCCTCGCCGAGGGCCAGCCAGTCCACGAACTCGGCCGATTCGCTGGAGACGTGGTTGACGATGAGGTCCGCGGTCACCTCGCGGTTCGCCGCGATGGCGCGGACGTCGTCCCAGGTGCCGAGCCGCGGGTCGACGGAGCCGTGGTCGATCGGGTCGAACCCCGCGTCGGCGCCGTCGAACGGGACGAAGAACGGCAGGAGGTGCACACCGGCGAAGTCCCGGAGCGGGCCGTCGAGGAGGGCGCGCAGCCGCGAGAGGTCGCCGCCGAGACGGTCGGCGTAGGCGAGGAGGTCGACGCCGGTCATGAGATCGCTCCTGCCCGTGGAGGGGTTCCGCCGGATCCGGGGGCGGCCGCACGGTCCGCGCTGGCGCCCGGCGTCCCCGGATCCGACGGGGTCAGGGCCTCCGCGAGCCGGGCGACGCCGCCGGCCGGGGAGGTGAGAACGGGGATGTCGACGCCGGCGGACTCGGCGGCCGGGGCCATCGAGGCC
>JAEWJG010000014.1 GCA_023386675.1 Actinomycetes bacterium | reverse complement strand
GGCCAGCGCCCGCTCCGCCGGGACGCGCTGGCCGCGGTGGAGCGCGTCCGCCGCCTCCGCGCCCCAGAGTGCGGTGAGCGCGTCGACGGTCAGCCCCGCGGCGATCAGGTCGGCGCGGAGATCGGGGATGCGGTCGGCGGGTTCGCTCATCCCTCCATTGAAGCAGGGGCACAATGGGGCTGTGATCCGCAGACGAGCGATCGTGACCGGCGGCGTGCAGGGCGTCGGCTTCCGCTGGAGCGCGCGCGAGGCCGCCCGGCGCTTCGGGGTGACCGGCTGGGCCCGCAACCGTCTCGACGGCAGCGTGGAGGCCGAGATCCAGGGCGATCCCGACCGGGTGGAGCGGATGCTGGACTGGCTGCGCACCGGGCCGCCCGGCGCCTCGGTGCAGGCCGTCGAGGTGACCGACGCCGAGCCGCAGGACGACGACGCGTTCCGCATCCGCGAGACGGTGTGACACGAGTCCGACCGCATTCCGCCCGGACGCGGGCAGAATGGGACGCATGACGCGCGCGACCCTGCTGACCATCACCACTCCGTCCGGCGAGCCCCTGACCGGCGACCCCGGCTATGTCGTGGCCGACTTCGACGCGCCGCAGGTTCGCATCACCGACCTGTCGGTGACGCGCGGCGACGGCGTCTTCGAGACCATCGCCGTCATCAACGGCCACCCGCAGGCGCTGGAGCCGCACCTCGCCCGGCTGGCGCACTCCGCCGAGCTGCTCGACCTCCCGGTCCCGGCGATCGACGTGTGGCGACAGGCGGTCCGCGCCGGCATCGCCGACTTCCTGACCCGCAGCGGCGACGCGGGCGCCGAGCTGTTCGCCAAGCTGATCTACACGCGCGGCGTCGAGGGCTCCGGCTTCCCGAGCGGGTGGGTGTTCGTCGACCTGGGCGAGGACTTCTCACAGGCCCGGCTCGGCATCCGCGTCGTGAGCCTCGACCGCGGGGTCCGGCACGACGTCGCCGAGACGTCGCCCTGGCTGCTCGCCGGGGCGAAGACCCTCTCGTACGCCGTGAACCGGGCGGCCCAGCGGGAGGCGGTGCGCCGCGGCTTCGACGACGTACTGTTCGTCAGCAGCGACGGGTTCGCGCTGGAGGGACCGACGTCGAACGTCGTGACGCTCACCGACGGCGTCGTCCGCACGCCGAACACCGACCAGGGCATCCTCGCCGGCACCACCCAGGCCGCCGTCTTCGACTTCTTCACCGCCCGCGGCCTGCGCACCGAGTTCGCTCCGCTGACGATCGACGAGGTGCGGGCCGCGGACGCCATCTGGCTGGTGTCCAGCGTCCGCCAGGCCGCCCCCGTCACGCACCTCGACGACCGCGCCTACCCCGTGGACGCCGCCCTCACCGCCGACCTCAACGCGTACCTCCTGGCCCGCACCGAGTGACGCGCGCAGCGGCCCGGCGACCATCGGGGTCATCCCGATTCGCGACCGTCAGCGGCAGCCCCTAGGCTGAATCCACTGCGCGGGCGATGGGGCCCGCGGCGGCGCGAACGACGTCCACGACCCCGGGGAAGGGAGGGTGCGAGATGAGCGAACAGGTGCCCCGCAGCATCGAGCTGCTGCGCCAGCAGGCGCGTGACGAGTTGTCCGCGATCATCGAGCACCGCTGCCGCGCGGGCGAGGACCCGTGGCAGTTCATCCCCGAGCTTCCGAGCGTCGACGAGCAGGTCGTCATCTCGCTGCGGGCCGGCGCCATCGAGGCGTTCGACCTGGCCGAGGAGCAGTCCCGGGCACACCATCCCGCCGCAGGCCGCGACGTGTTCACCCGGTTCGAGTACGGCGTGCTGCGGCGCATCGCGCTGGAGCATCCCGAGCTCAGCGAGGCCGTCTGGGGGATGCTCGACAAGGTCGAACGCGCCTGACTACGCTTCCCGCATGGGAATCGTCAAAGCCGACATCGCCATCTCGCTCGACGGCTTCGCCGCCGGCCCCAACCAGACGCTCGAGAACCCGCTGGGCGAAGGCGTCGAGGAGCGCCTGCACGCCTGGATGTTCGACGAGCGCGCCGAGAACCACCGCGCCGAGATCGATGCCATCGTCGGAGCGGGCGCCTACATCATGGGCCGCAAGATGTTCGGCCCGGTGCGCGACGAGTGGCCCGCGCCGGAGGAGCGCTTCGGCGACTGGCGCGGCTGGTGGGGCGAGGAGCCGCCGTACCACGCGCCCGTCTTCGTGCTCACGCACTACGCACGCGAGCCGCTGGAGATGACCGGGACGACGTTCTACTTCGTGACGAACGGCATCCACTCGGCGATGGAGCAGGCGCGCGAGGTCGCGGGCGACGCCGACATCTCCGTCGCGGGCGGCGCCGAGACCCTCAACCAGGCGCTGTGGGCGGGCCTGGTCGACGAGTTGCGCCTCCACGTCACCCCCGTCACGCTCGGCGCGGGCGAGCGGGTGTTCGACCGGGTTCCTCCGCTCGACCTGGAGCTGGTGCGGGAGCGGGTCACCCCCGAGGTGGCGCACCTCACCTACCGCGTGCGGCGCTGAGCTCCTCGACGCTCGTCGCGGGCAGCCGGCAGACGAAGTCGCGGCAGAGGTAGGCGGTCGGGAGGCCGTCGCGGGTGGTGCGCGCCTCGAACAGCTCGAAACCCGCGCCGGCGAGCTCCGCCGCCTGCGTCTCCGTGGCGATGGCGACCAGCGGCGCAGGGTGCCGGCGGACGGCGCCCACCAGTTCCGAGCCCGGCTCCGGCCCCTCATCCGGCAGCACCGCGACCAGCTGCTCCGCTTCTGCTGCGAGCCGCGACATGAGCGCGAGCGACGTCCCGAACGCGCTCGGGACGCGCACCGCCTGCGCCGCGACCATCCGCATCCCCTCTCGGGCTGCGCGCTCGTAGCGCCGTTCGCCGGTCAGCAGGTACAGCGTGTGCGCCGCCTGGGCCAGCGACGACAGACCGGACGGGTACGCGCCCTCGGAGGGGTCCACCTGCACCGCCAGGCCAGTGGCGGCGAGCACAGGGTCGACCCCACCGGGCGTCGCGAAGGGGCAGGAACCCTCCCCCGCCGCGTCGAGGCACAGATCGACCAGGTCGCGTGCCGCCGTCGCCGGGCCTGCCTCGCCCGACGCGAGCGCCAGCTCCAGCAATCCGGATGCCAGGGCGCCGTAGTCCTCCAGCGTCGCCCCCGCCTCCGACCGGCGGTCGCCGAGCGATGCGCGCAACAGCGTTCCGTCGTCGCGGAGGTGACGGCTCAGCACCGCGTCGGCGGCCTTCGCCGCGGCGGCCACCCACGCCGGACGGTTCAGGATGCGCCCCGCCCGGGCGAGCGCGCCGATCGCGAAGCCGTTCCACCCGGTGAGGACCTTCGCATCGAGGGGCGGCGGCTCCAGCTGCGCCCGTTCGGCCGGCGGGACGGTGTAGTACGTGCCCTCGACCCGCGCGCCGTCGATGGTGCTCTCCGAGTCCTGCGCCGACGCGAAGCCTCCCGACGGCTGCCGGAGCACCCCGAGCAGGAATGCGGCGACGCCGTCCGCCGTCCGCTCAGCCCACTCCTCGCCGGTCTGCTGCCACGCCCGCGCGTACGCATCGAGCAGGAGGGCGTTGTCGTACAGCATCCGCTCGTAGTGCGGCTCGCTCCAATCCCGCCGGGTCGCGTAGCGGAAGAAGCCGCCGTCGACAGGATCGCGCACCGGCGACTCCGCCATCGACTGCAGCGTGCGGGCGGCGAGCGCGTGCCCGGCCGGGCGCGACAGCAGGAAGTCCAGGATGGGCGCCACCGGGAACTTCGGCGCGGTGCCGAACCCGCCGAACTCCGGATCCTCCGCCTCCGCGAGCTGCGCGACCGCCGCATCCAGCGCCCGGTCGTCGGGCAGGTCGGACGCCGAGGTGGCCGCATCCGCCGCCGCGGCGAGCGCCTCCCGCACCCGGCCGGCGTCCGACTCCACCTCGTGGCGGCGGGCGGTCCACGCGTCCCACACGGCGTCCAGCACCTGGCGGAACGACGCCCGCCCGGCGACCGGCTGCGGCGGGAAGTAGGTCCCGGCGAAGAAGGCCGAGCCGTCCGGCGTCGCGAAGACCGTCAGCGGCCAGCCGAGGTTGCCGGTGAAGGCGCTGGCCGCCGACAGGTAGGCCGCGTCGACGTCGGGATGCTCCTCCCTGTCGACCTTGATCGCGACGAACCGCGAATTCAGCTCCTCGGCCGTGGCCGGGTCGCTGAAGCTCTCGCGGGCCATGACGTGGCACCAGTGGCAGGTCGCGTACCCGATCGAGACCATGACCGGCACCTCGCGGCGCCGGGCCTCGGCGAAGGCTTCTGCGCCCCACGGGAACCAGTCGACCGGGTTGTCCGCGTGCGCGCGCAGGTAGGGACTGATCGCATCCGCGAGCCGATTCGCCATGGGCACACCCTACGACGGCACCGCCGGAACGGAACCCGTCAGCCCGCGGTGTCCATCCCCTGCAGGCGCACCGACGAGTGCACGTAGAAGATGGCGAGCGCGGCGTAGCTGAGGCACGCGATCGCGGGGACGAACGCGTCCTCCGGCTTGCTGGCGAACGCACCCACCCCGGAGATGAAGGCGAGCAGGCCGAGCAGGCCGCCGATCCAGAAGCCCGCAGCCGGACGCGCGGTCGCGCGCCACCACGGCCGGGGGTCGGCGCGGTTCTCGCCCTCGCCGCGGAAGATGCGCACCCCGACGATCACGTAGGCGACGTTGAGCACCGCGATGATGAGGACGTCGAACGTCGGGTTGAGCAGACGTGCGAACACGAAGATGTTGAGGATGAAGATGAGCGCGAAGACACCGACGATGTAGATGATCTTCCCGGTGATCGACGTGATCCTCACCTCACCGAGCCTAGCCCGGGCAGCCGACACCGCGGCACCGCCTGCCCGGACCGGGCGGGCGACGGTCAGTTGACCTCGTCCGGGTGGGCGCTGACGCGGCCCTCGCGCTCGAGCGAGCTGATCGCCTGGACCTCATCGCCGGTCAGCTCGAAGTCGAAGACGTCGAAGTTCTCGGCCATCCGCTCGCGGCGGTTCGACTTCGGGAACACGATGTTCCCGGTCTGCAGGTGCCAGCGGATGACGACCTGGGCGGCCGTCTTGCCGTGCGCCTCGGCGGCCTGGGCGACCTCCGGGGTCTCGAACAGCGGGTACTTGCCCTGGCCGAGCGGTCCCCACGCCTCGATCTCGATGCCGTGCTCGCGGGAGAACGCGGTGACCTCGGGCTGCTGGTGCGCCGGGTGCAGCTCGATCTGGTTGACCGCGGGCACGATGTCCGTCTCGGCGAGGAGCTTCGTCAGGTGCGGCACGAGGAAGTTCGAGACGCCGATCGCCTTCGCGCGGCCGGAGGCGTAGATCTTCTCGAGCGACGTCCAGGCCTCGACGAAGGTGTCCTTCTGCGGGGTCGGCCAGTGGATGAGGTACAGGTCGACGTAGTCGAGGCCGAGCTTCTCCAGCGACTTCTCGAACGCGTTCTCGGCGTCCGTCTGGCGGTCGTTCCACAGCTTGGTGGTGACGAACAGCTCGTCGCGCGGGACGCCGGAATCGGCGATCGCGCGGCCGACACCCTCCTCGTTGCCGTAGATGGCGGCGGTGTCGATGTGGCGGTAGCCCACCTCGAGCGCGTCGGTGACGATGCGGGTCGTCTCGGCCGGGTCGACCTTGAAGACGCCGAAGCCGAGCTGCGGGATGGTGGTCCCGTTGTTCAGGGTCAGGAGCGGAGTATTTGCGTTTGCAACCATATCCGCCACGGTACCAGCGTCAGGATGTGGTCGCCGCCTCCGTGTCCGCTGCGGTGTCCGCCTCCGCGCCGGCCGCCTCCGCCTCGAACCGCGCCACCAGCTCGCGCTTGAGCACCTTGCCGCTGGGCCCCAGCGGAAGCGCCTCCAGGATCTCCACGCGCCGCGGATACTTGTAGGCCGCGACCTTCTCCTGCGCGAACGCGACCAGCTCGTCGCCCGTGGCCTGGCTGCCCGGCATCAGCGTGACCGCCGCCATGATCTCCTGCCCGTGCGTCTCGTGCGAGACCCCGAACACCGCGACCATCGCGACCGCGGGATGCGTGGACAGCACCTCCTCCACCTCGCGCGGGTACACGTTGTAGCCGTTCCGGACGATCATGTCCTTCTTGCGGTCGACGATCGTGATGTAGTCGTCGTCGCTCTTGGTGCCCAGGTCGCCTGTCCGGAACCAGCCGTCGACGACCGCCTCCGCGTTCGCCTCCGGCAGGTTGAGGTACCCCTTCATCAGGTTGTGGCCACGCACCACGATCTCGCCGAGCTCGCCGCGCGGGAGCAGCTCGATGCGGTCGTCGAGCTCGGGGTCGGCGATCTCCACATCCACGCCCCAGATCGGGGTGCCCACGGTGCCGACCCGGGTCGACCGTCCGCGGTGGTTGAAGGAGGCGACGGGCGAGGTCTCGGTGAGTCCGTAGCCCTCGTGCACGTCGATGCCGTACACCTCCTTCATGCGCTCAATGACGGCGACCGGGATGGCCGCGCCGCCGCTCATGCCGTAGCGCAGCGGGGGCCGGTCGGGGTTGGTCTTTGCGGCCTCCAGCAGCGCGATGTACATCGTCGGGACGCCGGTCATGATCGTGCAGCCGTGCGCGTTCAGCAACTGCAGCGCGGTCGCGCCGTCGAACTTCGGCACCAGGACGACGGCGGCTCCCGCACGGAAGCCCATGTTCATCACGCAGGTCTGCCCGAAGGTGTGGAACAGCGGAAGGCAGCCAAGGATGCGGTCCTCCGGCGTCAGGTCGAGCGTGCCGGAGAGCAGCACGTTGACCTGCTCGATCAGCGAGAAGTGGCAGCCCTCCGCACCCTTCGGCTTGCCGGTCGTGCCGCTCGTGTAGAGGATGGTCGCGGTGTCCAGCGGGTCGCGCGGCACGTAGGTGTCGATCGGCTCGGCCGCGACCGCGAGCTCCTCCAGCCGCGGGAACGGCGCCTGCTCCCACAGTTCGTCCGGCACCAGCACCGACAGGGTCGGGATGCCGGCGAGCCCCGCCCCGCGGGCGCCCTCGCCCAGCAGCGGCGCGGCGCAGATCAGCAGGGCGGCGCCGGAGTCGCCGAGCACGTACGCGATCTCCTCCGCCTTGAGCAGCGCATGGATGGGGACCACGACCGCGCCGAGCGCGAGCACCGCATAGTAGGCGCGCGGGAAGTCCGGCACGTTCGGGAGCATCAGAGCCACCCGGTCACCCGGCCCCACCCCGAGGTCGCGCAGCGCTCCCGCATACGCGCGGGTCTCATCCCACAGCTCGCGGTAGCGGATCTCGCGGCCGGCGAAGATCAGCGCGACGCTGTCGGGCGTCCGGTGCGCCGTCTCCGCCAGGATGCTGGCGACCGACATGGTGGCATAGCCGTGACTCATGGGTTCTCCTCGTCTCCATCGACGCCGGAACCGATCCGGGTTGAAGCGAACCTACGTCACCCGCGGCGCGGGAGCAACGCCCCCGGCCGGGTGGCCGCGCCGGTAGAATGGAAGGCTCATGTCTTCCACCGAGACCCTCCCCCGCATCGTCTTCCCGCCCGAGCTGCCCGTCAGCGGCATGCGGGACGAGATCGCGCGCGCCATCCGCGACAATCAGGTCGTGATCGTGGCCGGCGCGACGGGCTCCGGCAAGACCACGCAGCTCCCGAAGATCGCGCTGGAACTGGGCCGCACCAGCATCGGCCACACGCAGCCCCGCCGCCTCGCGGCGCGCACGATCGCCGAGCGCATCGCGGAGGAGCTGGGCCAGTCCGTCGGCGAGCTGGTCGGCTACCAGGTGCGGTTCACAGACCGGGTCTCGAAGCAGACGCGGATCAAGCTGATGACCGACGGCATCCTGCTCAACGAGCTGCGCCGCGACCGGATGCTGCGCGCCTACGACACGATCATCATCGACGAGGCGCACGAGCGCAGCCTCAACATCGACTTCCTGCTCGGCTACCTCAAGCAGCTGCTGCCCCAGCGTCCCGACCTCAAGCTCATCATCACCTCGGCCACCATCGACCCGCAGAGCTTCGCCGCCCACTTCGCCTCGGCGGATGGCACGCCGGCGCCGATCGTCGAGGTGTCCGGCCGCACGTACCCGGTCGAGATCCGCTACCGCCCGCTCGTCGCCGAGGCGATGGAGGAGGACGATGAGGACCCGGACCCTGTGCCGTCCGCCGACCGCGACTACCTGCAGGGCATCAACGACGCGCTCGACGAGCTGAACCGCGAGGACCGCGGCGACGTGCTGGTCTTCCTCTCCGGCGAGAACGAGATCCGGGATGCGGCGGACGCCATCCGTGGCCGCAATCTGCCAGGAACCGAGGTGCTCCCGCTGTACGGCCGCCTCTCCGCCGCCGAGCAGCACAAGGTGTTCCAGCCGTCCACCCAGGCGGGCGTCCGTCGCCGCGTCGTGCTCGCGACCAACGTCGCCGAGACCAGCCTCACCGTCCCCGGCATCAAGTACGTGGTGGATGCGGGCACCGCGCGCATCAGCCGGTACAGCACGCGCGCCAAAGTGCAGCGGCTCCCGATCGAGGCGATCTCGCAGGCGAGCGCGAACCAGCGCTCCGGCCGGTCGGGCCGCACCAGCGACGGCATCGCCATCCGGCTGTACTCGGAGGAGGACTTCGAGAAGCGGCCGGAGTTCACCGAACCCGAGATCCTGCGCACGAACCTGGCCGCGGTCATCCTGCAGATGGTCTCGCTCGGCCTGGGCGACATCGCCGCGTTCCCCTTCCTCACCCCACCGGATTCGCGCGGCATCAAGGACGGCCTCGACCTGCTGACCGAACTCGGCGCGATCACCGCGGGGAAGGGCGACGAGACCCGGCTGACCGGTGTGGGCCGCCAGCTCGCGCAGCTGCCGATCGACCCGCGCTTCGCCCGCATGGTCGTGGAGTCGAAGCGTCACAGCACCTCCCGCGAGGTCATGGCGATCGTGGCCGGGCTGACCATCCAGGACCCGCGCGAGCGCCCCGTCGAGAAGCGCGGGAGCGCCGACGAGAAGCACGCCCGCTTCGCCGACCCGACCAGCGACTTCCTGACCCTGCTCAACCTCTGGAACTACCTGGAGGAGCAGCAGAAGGAGCTGTCGTCCAGTGCGTTCCGTCGACTGTGCAAGGCCGAGTACCTCAACTTCCTCCGCGTGCGCGAGTGGCAGGACGTCTACCGCCAGCTCCGGCAGCTCGCCAAGCCGCTGGGGCTCACGATCGGCGAGCCGTCGGTCAACCCGGATGGCATCCACAAGTCGCTGCTCGCCGGCCTGCTGTCGCACATCGGGCTGAAGGATGCGCGCGACACCGGCTCGAACCCGCGCGGCGGGGCGGGTGCGAAGGGCGGTCCGCGGTCGCGGCAGTCCGAATACCTGGGCGCCCGGCAGACCCGGTTCGTGATCTTCCCCGGCTCGACGCTCGCGAAGAAGCAGCCGAACGCCGTGATGAGCGCCGAGCTCGTGGAGACCTCGCGCCTCTTCGCCCGGATGAACGCCTCCATCGACCCGGCCTGGGCGGAGCCGATCGCGGGCGACCTGTGCAAGCGGCAGTACAGCGAGCCGCACTGGGAGAAGAACCAGGGCGCCGTCGTCGCGTACGAGCGCGTGACGCTGTTCGGGGTCCCGATCATCCCGCGCCGTCGCGTGCAGTACGCCCGCATCGACGCGGAGCTGTCGCGTGAGCTTTTCATCCGGCACGCGCTGGTCGACGGCGAATGGGACTCGCACCAGGCGTTCGACCGCGCCAACCGGAAGCTGCGCGACGAGCTGCGCGAGCTGGAGGAGCGGACGCGGCGCCGCGACATCCTGAACGACGACGAGGCGGTCTTCGAGTTCTACGACAAGCGCATCCCCGCGGAGGCGGTGTCGACCCGGTCGTTCGAGGGCTGGTGGAAGAAGGCCCGGCTGGAGACGCCTGACCTGCTGACCATGACGCCGGAGGCGCTGCTCGACGAGGACGCCGCCGAGGTCGACGAGGAGGCCTTCCCTCCGGTCTGGCGGCAGGGCGACCAGCGACTCACCCTGCGCTACCGGTTCGAGCCGGGCGCTGAAGACGACGGTGTGACCGTCCAGGTGCCGCTGCCGCTGCTCGCTGGTCTGCTGCCGGACGGCTTCGACTGGCAGGTCCCGGGGCTCCGGCACGAGCTCGTGACGGCGATGATCAAGTCACTCCCCAAGGCCATCCGCCGCCAGGTCGTCCCCGCCGCCGACTGGGCACAGCGACTGCTGGGCGAGCTGTCCGGGACGGCCGGGATGCGCGCTCACGAGGGCGAGCGCCCCGCGGGGACGCTCGCGGACACGCTCGCGGCGACCATCTCGCGGCTCACCGGGTCGCGGGTCAGCGGAAGCGACTTCGACCTCGACCGGCTGCCCCCGCACCTGCGGCCGACGTTCCTCGTGGTCGGCGAGCGCGGGAAGCCTCTCGCGAGCGGCAAGGATCTCGGGGTGCTCCAGGACCGCCTGCGGTCCCGCGCCCGCGACTCGGTCGCCCGCGTCGCCGAGGCGCGCACCCCGAACGCGCTGGAGCGGACGGGCATCACGACCTGGGACCTGGACGAGCTGCCCCGCTTCGTCGACTCGGAGCACACCGGACCCGGCGGCACCCGCAATGTGATCCGCGCCTACCCGGCCCTCGTCGACGACGGTGCGTCGGTCAGCATCCGTCTCATGGGCACGCCAGCCGAGCAAGCCCGCGCGATGCCCGGCGGCGTGCGTCGCCTGCTGCTCGCGAGCGTCCCGTCGCCCGTCGCCTACGTGCAGCAGCACCTGACGTCGAACGAGAAGCTCACGCTCGCGGCCAGCCCGTACCCGAACACGAAGGCGCTGTTCGACGACTGCCTGCTCGCCGTCGTCGACTCGGTGCTGTACCGGATGAAGCCGGACGGGCAGATCTTCATGCGCGCCGAATTCGAGGCGGTACGAGACCGGGTCTCGGGGATCGTCATGGACTCGATGTTCGAGACGGTCGCGCTCGTCACGCGCATCCTCACCGCGGCCCGTACCGCCGAGAAGGCGATCTCGAGCGTCACCGCGCTGACGTACCTCGCGGCGCTGAACGACGCCAAGGGGCAGCTGGCCGGGCTCGTCTGGGCCGACGGGAACGGGCCGGGCTTCGTCTCGGCGACCGGCCTCGAGCAGCTGCGCCACCTCCCCCGCTACCTCGCCGGCATCACCCAGCGGATGCAGGCGCTTCCGACCAATCCCGGCCGCGACCGCGCCTGGCAGACGCAGGTCGAGACCGCCGTCGCGCTGTACACGGACGCCGGCGGCCGTATCCCTCTGGCGCCCGGCTCGCCGCCCGCGCTCGTGCATGCCCGGTGGATGCTGGAGGAGTTCCGCGTCTCCCTCTTCGCCCAGTCCCTCGGCACGGCCGAGACCGTCTCGCTCCCCCGCATCCGCAAAGTCCTCGCCGGCTGACCCCTTCCCTCGCCTCCCCCTCCATCGCTTCCTCGCTTATTCCGGCCCGGACGCTGTCTCCGCCTGCATAATCGAGGAACAGATGGCTGGGGTCAGACGCCGAGGTGGAAGCCGCCGTTGGAGTGGAGGAGCTGGCCGTTGATCCAGCCGCCCGACGGGCCGAGCAGGAACGAGACCAGGTCGGCGGTGTCCTGCGGGGTGCCGAGCCGGCCGAGGACGGTCTCCGCCGCCAGGGCCGCGGCGAGGTCGGGCGTCATCCAGCCCGTGTCGATCGGGCCCGGGTTGATGAGGTTCGCCGTGATGCCGAGGTGGGCGAGTTCGACGGCTGCCGCCTTCACGATGCGGTCGAGGGCGCCCTTGCTTGCGCCGTACGGCAGGTTGTAGGCGGTGTGATCGCTGGTCAGCGCGACGATCCGGCCCACGCCGGAGGGTATGCCGTGCGCGGCATACTGCTCGGCGAACGCCCGGATCAGCAGCCAGCTCCCACGGGTATTGACAGCGAAATGGCGGTCGAACGCCTCCACGCTCGTGTCGAGCAGGCCGCTGTCGACCGAGTAGGCGTGGCTGGCGACGACGCCCTGGATGGGGCCGAGCTCGGCATTCACGCGAGCGATGAGGTCCGCCGGTCCGGCCGGGTCCGAGAGGTCCGCGACGAAGCCGCGCGCGCGTCCACCGGTCGCCTCGATCTCGGAGGCCAGCGCCTCGTGGAATCCGGAATCGGGCGCGAGGTCCGCGAACGCGACGTCGAACGCGTCCCCTCCCAGGCGTCGCACGATGCCGGAGCCGATCGCGTTGGGACGGCCGACGCCGGTGACCAGGACGAGGGGACGACGCTGATCGCTCATCCCCTCATCCTGGCAGAACCGGCTAGAGCACCTTCGACAGGAACGCCTGCGTGCGCTGGTGCTGCGGGTTGCCGAGCACCTCGCGCGGGTCGCCCGACTCGACGACGACGCCGCCGTCCATGAACACCAGCTCGTCCGCGACCTCGCGGGCGAAGCCCATCTCGTGCGTCACGACGACCATCGTCATGCCGCTCGCGGCCAGGCCCTTCATCACGTCGAGCACCTCGCCGACGAGCTCCGGGTCGAGCGCCGAGGTCGGCTCGTCGAACAGCATGAGCTTCGGATCCATCGCCAGCGCGCGCGCGATCGCGACGCGCTGCTGCTGACCGCCCGACAGCTGCGACGGGTAGTGGTCGCCCTTGTCCGCCAGGCCGACGCGGGTGAGCAGCTCGTTCGCCCGCTCGATCGCCTTGGCCTTCGAGATGCCCTTCACGCGGATGGGCGCCTCGATGACGTTCTCGAGCGCCGTCATGTGCGGGAACAGGTTGAAGCGCTGGAACACCATCCCGATCTCGCGGCGCTGGCGCGCGGCCTCCTTGGGCTTCAGCTCGTACAGCTTGTCGCCGTGCTGGCGGTAGCCGACGACCTCGCCGTCGACCGAGAGCCGCCCGGCGTCGACGCGCTCCAGGTGGTTGATGCAGCGCAGGAAAGTGGACTTGCCGGAACCGGACGGGCCGATGATGCAGAGCACCTCGCCCGGGTTCACCTTCAGGTCGATGCTCTTGAGCACCTCGTTCGAGCCGAAGCTCTTCGAGACGCCCTCGGCGAGCACCATAGGAGTCATCGTGTCGGTCATCCCTTGCCTCCGAGGTCGTTTCCGTCGGGTGCGCCCGCGGCCGGCAGCGCGCCGGTCGCGAGGGCGGTGTCGTTGCGGTCGGGACGGCGAGCGTTGATGCCGCGGGAGAACCGCTTCTCGAGGAAGTACTGCCCGACCATCAACAGTGATGTGAACAGCAGGTACCAGAGCGAGGCCACGATCAGCAGCGGGATGGGCGTGTAGGTCACCGCGGAGATGTCTCGCGCGACACCGTATAGGTCGGTGGTCAGCGGGATCGCCGCCACCAGCGAGGTCGTCTTCAGCATCGAGATGACCTCGTTGCCCGTCGGCGGGATGATGACGCGCATCGCCTGCGGGATGACGATACG
Organism: Actinomycetes bacterium; assembly: GCA_023386675.1. GTDB lineage: Bacteria > Actinomycetota > Actinomycetes > Actinomycetales > Microbacteriaceae > Leifsonia. Next base: position 530 of record JAEWJG010000014.1, on the reverse strand, counting down.
GGTCATCGTCTGGCCCCACGACATGCCGAGCGCCGTCGACGCCTCCTCCTGGCCCTTGTCGACCGAGAGCAGGCCGGCGCGCACGATCTCCGCCATGTACGCCGCCTCATTGAGCGCCAGGCCGATGACCGCGATGATGAACGCGTTCTGCATGAACCCGAGGTTCAGGTCGACGCCGAGCTGGGTCCACGGCACGCCGAGGAAGATGTGCGGGTAGATGAGGGAGAACAGCCCCCAGAAGACGAGCTGCACATAGACCGGTGTCCCGCGGAAGACCCACAGGTACACCCACGCGACCGACTTCACGACGGGGTTCGGCGACTGTCGCATGACCGCGAGGATCAGGCCCAGGATGACGCCGATGATCATCGACAGGACGGTGAGTTCGAGGGTCACGAGCGCAGCAGCACTGATGCGCTTGTCGAAGACGTACTTGCCGACGTACTGCCAGCCGTACGCGGAGCGCTGGGACGCGTCGATGATGAACCACACGACCAGCAGGATCAGGATGACGGCGAAGACGATCCGCC
>JAEWJG010000374.1 GCA_023386675.1 Actinomycetes bacterium | reverse complement strand
CGCCCGCGGCTGCCGGAACGGACCCGGGTACTCGTAGAGCAGGTACGGACCGCTGCGCTCGCTCACCCGCACCGCGCTCCCCGCGCCCCACTGCCCGGTCAGCAGCAGCTCCCGCCGCTCGACCTTCTGCCCCTCGTCGATGTACCAGTCGCGCAGCACCACCGCGCGCTCGACCACCAGGACGTCGCGCGTCTCTGCCCACTCCTCGATCGGCTGGATCAGCCGTGCGAAATGCGACTGCCAGAAGCTCTTCTGCTCCCGTCGGTGGAAGTCGATCGCCGCGGCGGCGAGCGCCATGGCCTCGCGGTCGCTCGACCGGTGCGGGTCGAGCGGATCGCCTGCGAACGCGAGCAGACCGGCCCGCAGCGGCGACTCGTCGGGTGCGACCTCCGACTCCTCCGCCGGTGCGGCACCGACCGGGATCCCGTTCTCGGCCGCGCGGGCGAGCAACCAGTCGCGCAAGCGGAGGGTCGAGACGCAGTCGTACCGGTTGTACTCGCCGATGTCGTCGAGCAGCGGCTGCGCCTCGTCGAGCCGACCGAGGGCGATCAGATCGCGGGCATTGGCGTACTCGGTGATGGAATCCGCGCCGTTGGTCACGTCGCTCTCGCGCAGCTCGTCGCCCATGTACAGCGGTTCGAGCTTCTTGATGGAGTAGGACCGCGACCCGACGCGCACCGCCTTGCGCACCAGCGGATAGAGGTCGACCATCACGTTGTCGCGGAGCAGCCCGTCGACCTCCTCTTCGCCGACGCCGTGCCGGGCGGCCAGCGAGAGCAGATGGGTCTGCTCGTATGCCGCGTAATGGTAGATGTGCATGCCGGGGTACTGCCGCCGGCGCTCGCGCACGAACGCCAGGAACGCCTCCAGCGCCACACGTTCGGCCGCGAAGTCGTGGGCCCAGAAGGCGGTGAACCGCTCCTCCTGGTCGACCAGGCCGAACAGGTAGTCGAGGTTCCAGCGCTCCCCCGCCCCCTCGGTGTAGAGCGGGTCGCCCTCGAAGTCGAAGAAGATGTCGCCGGCATCGGGATGTGGCAGCACCGCGAGCACCGGCGCGTTGAAGACCCGCACCGGCGGAGGCGATCCGGGCACCGCCTGCAGCTGCAGGCGCGCCTGCTCGCGCAGCCCGTCGAGCGTGCCCTCGGGGATGCCGTCGACCGGTCCGATCGACGCCGCCAGCGCGTCGATGGTGCCCAGCCCCGCGGCAAGCAGGTGCTCGCGCTGCGTCACGCGCATGCCGGCGACGAGAAGTACGTCCCGCGTCGCCTGCACCTCGGCGTCGCAGGTGTCGCATCGCCCGTCGACGGTGAACCGCGGGTCGCCCCAGGCGACCGGGCCGGTATCGGCGACGTGCTCCGCGATGATCGTCAGCAGCCGCGCCCGGCGCTTGCGATACACCGGCTCGATGTCGGCGAGCGAGTGCTCGCTGACGGAACCGTCGCCGAGCAGCAGCTCGACCGTGTCGTCGACCTCCACGCCCATCCGCCGCAGCTGCTCCGCGTAGGCGGCGAGCTGCAGCAGCGCTGTCACTCGTGCGCTGCGGGCGAGCTTGGAGTCCTGCACCCGGTACCGCCCGTCGGGCAGCCGCACCACGAAGTCGGCGAAGCCGACGAACGCGCCGTCGAAGAAGGTGGCCTGGAACACCACCTCGGCGCCGCGGGCGAACGCCTCGGAGGTCAGTCTCACGGCCTCGGCCAGCGACTCCGCGGTCAACTGCGGCGGCCGTTCGATCTCGGCCACCCCGGCGCCGAACGTCTCGCGGTAGCGCTCGAGGATGCGGTGCTCCTGCTCGTCGCCCATGCGGGACGAACGCACGTACATCGGGTCGTCGACCTCTTCGGTCTTCTCGAGGCGACCGAGCTTGACGTCTACGGTCCGCAGGAACGCGAACTCGCACTTGGACGCCTCGGTGAGGTCGCTGGCGCTCGTGACGATGACCCCGTCCAGCAGGAACACGGCGACCTCCTTCCTCCGGCTGCGCGACCCGGTACACCGAGGCTATCGGCGACCACCGACACCGGCGGCGTTATCCACAACAGCGATCGCGCCGGCGGAAGGATCGGCCGGCTGGGGACGAAGTCCGCGGCTCACTTCGCCTTGGCAGCCGCCTTCACCGCTCGCTTGTGCTCGCGCACCTTCGCCAGCGAGTCGGCGTCGACGATGTCGGCGACCGAGCGGTACCCGACGGCGCCGTAGTCCCCTGCGGCCTTCTCCCACCCCGCCGCCTGCAGCCCCTTCTGCTTGCCCAGAAGGGCGAGGAAGATCTTCGCCTTCTGCTCGCCGAAGCCCGGAAGCGCCTTCAGCCGGCGCAGGACCTCGGCGCCGTCCGGGTCGCCCTGCGTCCAGATCGCGGCGGTGTCGCCGCCCCAGTCGGCCACGATCGCGGCGGCGAGCGCCTGCACGCGCCCGGCCATCGACCCGGGGAACCGGTGGACCGCCGGCGGCTGCTTCATGACAGCCGCCAGCTTCTCCGGGTCCATGCCGGCGATGCCCCGGGGGTCGAGCTCACCGAGCCGGTCCCTCAGCTTCGCGGGGCCGCTGAACGCGGTCTCCATCGGGATCTGCTGGTCGAGCAGCATCCCGGTCAGCAGGGCGAAGGGGGACTCGTCGAGGAGGGCGTCCGCCGCGGCGTCGCCGGTGATGGAGAGAGGCATGGCTTCAGCCTGCCACCAGCAGCAGGACGCCCGCCACCGCGGACAGCGCCGCAAGGAGCAGCGCGACGCCGAGCAGCACGCCGTGCACGATGAGGAACGGCGTCGCACGGCCGGCGGCGTCCCGCGCCCGCTGGTCCGTGCGCACGCGCGCGAAGAAGCGCGGCCACGCGAAGACATTGAAGAGGGCGTTGAGGAACAGCACGATGGCGGCGAAGACGGTCATGGTGCCTCCAGCCTAGGCGGGACGGGGCGACTCAGTCCCGGGAGGCCACGAGCTGCACGCGGAGCGAGTCGACCCGGGTGGCGATCACATCGTCGGCGGCCCAGCGCTGTGCAAGGCGGGCGAGGATGGCATCCAGCTCCTCCTGGGTCAGCCCGGCCGCGAGGGCCAGACGCACCAGCAGTTCCTCTCCCGCAAGCCGGCTCTGCGGGTCGCCGGAGACGAGCGCGACGTCGTGGACCCCCAGCTCGGACGCGATGGAGGCCCGGAACGCCTCGGCGACGGCCGGATCGCGGTCGCTGGGCAGCCACGGCGTCCCCTGCGCGACGGCCCACACGGCGGGCCGACGCAGCACGAACTCGGTCTCGGACGTCGGGTCGAGCACGATCAGCTCGGTGCCCTCGGCGGCCGCGGCCAGCGCGGCGCGGCGGCCGTCGGCAGGGACGGGGCGGGCGGAGGGATTCCACGCCGTCATCGCGGTCACCGAGCTGAAGACGGGCTGCACCGTCCGGCCGTCGGGTCCGGCCACTGTGACGATCGACAGCTCCTGCGTCTTGTCGACCCGGAGCCCGGCGTCGTTCTCACCCTCGTCGCCGAGGTCGGCCACCAGCGGGATGAGGATGCGGGAGCCGCGCAGCGCGTCCACGACCACCTCAGCGCCGGCCTCCCCCGCGCGGAATGCGGCGAGCGCGCCGAGAAGCGCGGGAGGGGCGGAGCCGTCGTCGTCGCCGAACGGATTGTCGTCGAACTCGCGTCCCTCCCAGGGCTGCCCGGCGGAGTCGGCGAGAGAGGCGGCGAAGCCGGCGAGCCGCGCGGCACCCTCCTCGCTCGGGCCGCGCGCAGCGGAGCCACGACCCGCGATACCGGTCCGACCCTCCCCGGTCCGACCGTCCCGGGTCCGACCGTCCCCAGCTGCCGCGTCCCCGGCTCCGGGGTCAGCGCCCCGCGACATCCAGCGCCTCGGGCAGCGTGAACGCGCCCGCGTAGAGCGCCTTGCCGACGATCGCGCCTTCGAGGCCCAGCGGCACCAGCTCGCGTAGCGCGGCGATGTCGTCGAGGTTCGAGATGCCGCCGGAGGCGACGACGGGACGCTCTGTGCGGTCGAGCACTTGGCGCAGCAGGTCGAGATTGGGACCGCGCAGCGTGCCGTCCTTCGTCACGTCGGTGACGACGTAGCGGGCGCAGCCTGCGTCCTCGAGGCGATCGAGAACCTCCCACAGGTCGCCGCCCTCGCGCGTCCAGCCGCGGGCCGCGAGCGTCGTGCCCCGCACGTCCAGGCCGACGGCGATCGCCTCGCCGTACTCGGCGATCGCGTGGGCGGCCCACTCCGGGTTCTCCAGCGCTGCGGTGCCGAGGTTCACCCGGGAGGCGCCCGCCTCGAGCGCCTGCGCGAGCGACTCGTCGTCGCGGATGCCGCCCGAGAGTTCGATCCTGACGCCCTTCACCTGGTGGATGACGCGCTTCAGCAGCGAGCGGTTCTCCCCGCGCCCGAAGGCGGCGTCGAGATCGACCAGGTGGATCCACTCGGCACCGGCCTCGGCCCATTCGGCCGCGGCGTCCACCGGGTCGCCGTAGCTGGTCTCGCTGCCGGCCTCTCCCTGCGTGAGGCGCACCGCCTTGCCGTCCGCGACGTCGACCGCGGGGAGGAGGACGAGGCGGGGCGTGGTCACAAAGTCGGTCATCGTTTCCTTAGGTTGTTCCGCGACGCGGACGGATGGTTCGGCGGTCGGCTAGAGGGAGCGGACCCAGTTGCGCAGCAGCCGGATCCCGGCCTGGCCGGACTTCTCGGGGTGGAACTGGGTCGCGCTGAGCGGGCCGTTCTCGACGGCGGCGACGAACGGTGCGCCGTGCTCGGCCCAGGTCACCTTCGGCTTCGGGAAGGGCGCGTCGGGGTGCAGCGTCCAGTCCTGCGCGGCGTACGAGTGGACGAAGTAGAAGCGCTCGTCCTGCAGGCCGTCGAACAGCACGGAATCCTCCGGCGCACGAACCGTGTTCCAGCCCATGTGCGGAACGACGTCGGCCTTCAGCAGGTCGATCGTCCCGGGCCACTCCCCCAGGCCGTCCGTCTCGACGCCGTTCTCGACGCCGCGGTCGAACATGACCTGCATGCCGACGCAGATGCCGAGGACCGGACGGCCGCCCGCCAGGCGGCGGTCGATGACCTCGTCGCCGTGAGAGGCGCGCAGCGCTTCGGCGACGGCGGTGAACGCGCCGACGCCCGGCACCAGGAGCCCGTCGGCCCTCTGCGCGCGCTTGCGGTTGCCGGTCAGCTCCACGGCGGCGCCGGCGGCCTCGAGCGCCTTGACCGCCGAGTGGACGTTGCCCGTCCCGTAGTCGAAGACGACGACGTCAGGCTTTCGCTCGTCGTTCACAACGCCCCCTTGGTGGACGGGATGCCGGTGATCAGCGGGTCGAGCGCCTTCGCCTGGCGGAACGCGCGCGCGAACGCCTTGAACTCCGCCTCAGCGATGTGGTGCGGATCGCGACCGCCGACGACGGTGATGTGCGTCGTGAGGCGCGCGTTGAACGAGATGGCCTCGAAGACGTGCCGCACCATCGAGCCGGTGAAGTGGCCGCCGATGAGGTGCAGCTCGAAGCCCGCGGGCTCGCCGGAGTGAACGAGGTACGGACGCCCGGAGATGTCGACGACGGCCTGGACCAGCGCCTCGTCCAGTGGGACGAGGGCGTCGCCGTAGCGCGAGATGCCGGCCTTGTCGCCGAGCGCCTGAAGGATGGCCTGGCCGAGGACGATCCCGATGTCTTCCACCGTGTGGTGGACGTCGATGTCGGTGTCGCCGGTCGCGCGGATGCGGAGGTCGGTCAGCGAGTGCTTGGCGAACGCGGTCAGCAGGTGGTCGAAGAAGGGGACGCTCGTCTGGATGTCGGAGGTTCCCGTGCCGTCGAGGTCGAGGGTCAGCTCGATGCTCGACTCGCTCGTCTCCCGCGTGACCGTGGCGGCGCGATTCGTCATAGGTCCGATTCTATCGGGGCGGGCTCGGAGCGCTCCGGGGCCTCGTCTTCTGTGGATAACGTGTCCGCGGCGACGGCCGAGCGGCCCAGGGCCGCGAGGGCCTCCAGGAACGCGGTCGTCTCCGACTCGGTGCCGGCGGTGACGCGCAGGTGGTGCGGGATGCCGACGTCGCGGACCAGGATGCCGCGCTCGGCGAGCGCTTCGAACGTCGCGTGCGGGTCGGCGACCCCACCGAACAGCACGAAGTTGCTGCCGCTGCGGTGGGGCGTGTAGCCGAGCGCGGCGAGCTCCCGGACCAGGCGGTCGCGCTGCACCCGGATCTCGCCGACCGTCGCCAGCATCTCCTCCGAGTGGGCAAGGGCGCCGAGGGCGGCCGCCTGCGTGATCGCGGAGAGGTGGTATGGCAGGCGCACGAGCCGCAGGGCGTCGTTGACCGCCGGGTCGGCGGCGAGGTAGCCCACGCGCGCGCCGGCGAAGGCGAACGCCTTGCTCATCGTGCGGGAGATCAGCAGGCGCGGGCGACCGGGCAGCAGCCTGAGCGCCGACGGCGTGCCCTCGGGCAGGAACTCGGCATACGCCTCGTCCACCACGACGATCCCCCGCGCCGCGTCGTACGCCGCCTCGATCGTCGCCAGGTCGAGAGGCGTGCCGGTCGGATTGTTCGGCGAGCAGAGGATGACGATGTCCGGGTCGAGCGTGCGGATCTGCTCGGCCGCGGTCTCGGGTGTGAGCTCGTAGTCCGCATCCCGGGTGCCGGCCACGTAGGCGGTGCCCGTTCCGGCGGCGAGCAGCGGGTACATCGAGTAGGTCGGCGCGAAGCCGAGCAGGGTGCGCCCCGGCCCGCCGAACGCCTGCAGGATGTGCTGCAGCACTTCGTTCGAGCCGTTCGCCGCCCAGATCTGCTCGGCCGTCAGGTCGTGGCCGAGGTACCCCGCGAAGGCCTCGCGCAGCTCGGTGAACTCGCGGTCCGGGTAGCGGTTCACGCCGCCGACCGCCGCAGCCACCCGCGCGACGATGTCGGACGCGACGTCATCCGGGATGGGATGCGTGTTCTCGTTCACGTTCAGCGCGACGGGCACCGGACGCTGCGGCGCACCGTACGGGGAACGACCGCGGAGGTCGTCTCGGATCGGCAGCTCGGAGAGGGAGGTCACCGTTCAATCGTAGTCAGCGCGGGCGAGCGGCTCCGCCCGATGACGACGAACGACGGACGGCCAAATACATGCATTAGGGATAACACCCGCGTCACAACTTCCCTTTGCACCACGTCTGAAAGGTTGAACGGAAAGTCTCCGTTCGCCTGCTGAGGCAGGTTCCGTCTAGGGAGCAACGAATGAACTACGACGAGATCACCGTGGAGATGTCCAACGAGCAGGGCTACATCGCCACGCTCTTCGCCGGCTGGAACCACGGCGCAGCAATGTACTGAGCGAGTTCAGCGGGCCGGCCCCACTTGGGCCGGCCCAAACAGGAAAGGACGAAATGAAGGCAAGTCAGATCGTTGCGGAGTACGTGTCGGAGCATCACGCGGGTTGCGTCGCGTCACTCCATCCGCGCTTCATTGTCGCGATGGAAAATGTGCGGTACTCCGGCAACGACTTCATTCAGGCCTCGCGGGGTGATCACGCACCCCTCACCGACCTGAGACTGCGGCGGGACGATAGCTCCCGCCAGATGCTTCTCCTCAACATCCGTGCGTGGGACGCGGCTTCGCCCGGCACCCTTCGCGCATTGCAACATGCGGTTCACACGGCCGAGGTCGTCGACGGCCCCGGTTGGGACGTTCTCACCGCCGGCGGAGACGCGTCGAGCCTGGCACCTTCTGCACCTCAAGGGCTCGTCGGAGGTGCAAGAGAGGACGTCTATGAGTCGCTGCTCAAGTACGTCAACGCCTTCGGAAGTTGGGCCGAAGCGGAAGCTGTCGCGTCCGCTTATGCGGAAGACCCCGCCCTCCCCGAGGGAAGGCTGCGCGGGCTGACTTCAGGGCTCGCTGGAGTGGTTGTAGGGCTTGCCGGCGACAAGGACAAGTGCGATCAACTTTTCGAGGATTCGGTCAAGAACCTCGCGCATTCCTCGGAACAGTTCTTCGTATATCTGCGCTGGGCAAGCCTGGCGGCCAAACGACGTGGTGATCTAGACGCGGCCGACTCTTTGCTCGACCGCGCGGCGCAATCTATGGTCGACTCGCCCGCAGCGGACCGCGACGTTGCCGCTGGTCTGACGTCGAACCTGCGCGCCCTCTTCGCGTTGCGTCGAGGGGACGCCTCCACCAGCCGGCAGCTTGTCCTCAATGCAGTCGATCACCTGCGCGCGGCACACGACACGCACCTTCCGCGCAGCATTGGAGACGCCGAGACGGCGCGGTACCTGTGGATGGCAGAGCTCAACGCCGCCCAGCTCGATCTCTCGCAGCAAAGATATGGCGTTGCCATCGAGCGGCTTCAGCGTCTAAGCGAGTTCGCTCACCACCACGACTACGGAGCGCTTCACACAACACTCTCCACGCTGGCATACATCCATGTCGCGAGGGGCGACGTGAGCAGCGCGGTTCCCCTCTTGAAGGAAGCACTCGTTCTTCTCCGTGACGAATACGACCCCGCGGTCGTCCTTCAGGTTCGCAAGATGCTCTATCGCGCCTACGTCGAACAAGGAGACCACGAAGACGCAGAACAGGTGTCGGCGTCGTCACCGTACTTTTGGCAGACCGCAGACAAGGAGCAATGAGATGACCATCGAGGTCTCGGGAATCACGCGGCTTTACCAGGGCAGGCGAGGCCAACATGCGATCGCGGCTCTCACAGACGTCAACCTCTCCATCGCCCAGGGCGAACTCTTCGGAATCCTCGGACCGAACGGCGCAGGGAAAACCACCCTCGTGCGCATTCTCACCACGCTGCTCACCCCGTCAGAAGGCGTTGCGGAGGTGTGCGGTCACGATGTGGTCCAGGAGACGAAGACCGTACGACGCCTCATTGGCGTAGCCTTCGGCGGTGAGCGCGGACTGTACGACCGTCTCTCTGCGCGGGACAACCTCCTCTTCGCCGCTCATCTCTATGACGTTCCCCGCCGCCACCTGGCGCGACGCGTCGATGAGGTTCTCGATCTCGTGGATCTTCGGCGGCGCGCGGACTCGCGGGTTGAGACGTTCTCGCGTGGGATGAAGCAGCGCCTGCACATCGCTCGTGCCTTGGTACACGATCCGGCAGTGGTGTTCCTCGACGAACCGAGTTCCGGTCTCGACCCCGTGGCCGCCCGCTCGCTTCGGAGTCTCATCAAAGAGCTGCAGAGTCGCGGGAAGACCGTCCTCATGACGACGCATGAAATGTTCGAGGCTGACGCTTTATGCGACCGGGTCGCGGTCTTGGTGGAAGGGCGAGTACGCCGTCTCGGTTCCCCGGAGCACCTCAAGTCAACTGTGACGCTCGAACGCATCGTCGAGGTCGAATTGCGCGACGAACTCGGCGTCGCCGAGACAGATCTTCGCGCCCTTCCCGGCGTTTCTGGCCTTGATATCGAGAACCGGGGCCCGGTGAATCTGCTTTCCGTTCGCATCGCCAATGGAAGCACCACGCGCCTCGTGGACGTGCTCCGGGCAATCCCTCAGCTGCCCGTAGGAACGTCGCTGGAGCGCACGCCGACGCTCGAGGATGCTTACGTGGCGATCGTCGAGGAACAGCCGGACGAGGCGCTCGCGTGAGGCTATTAGTGACCTCCTGGTGGCTCCAGTTCAGAATCCTCTCCCGTTCGCCGTTCTTCCTCGGAATGTCGGTCATGACTCCGCTTGCCTACGGCGGGGTCACCCTGCTCATGTC
>JAEWJG010000443.1 GCA_023386675.1 Actinomycetes bacterium | reverse complement strand
CCGCTGGGTCCAGAGCAACATCCGTCAGTTCGGCGGCGACCCTCACCATGTCGCGATCGACGGCCAGTCCGCGGGCGGACTTTCGGTGCTCGCCCAACTGGCGTCGCCCTCGGCCGCCGGCCTGTTCCAGAGCGCGATCGTCGAAAGCGGCGCATTCGCCCCCCAGCAGAAGACGCTCGCCACCGCTGAAGCGGAGGGGACGACGGTCGCCTCCGCGCTCGGGTGCGCCGACCAGAGCGCCGAATGCCTGCGGCACGTTCCCCTCACTGACCTCCTGCGCAACGAACCGCTGTCGATCACGCCGGGCTACGTCGACGGCGCCGTGCTGCGCGAGCCCGTCCTGCAGGCGATCGCAGCGGGACGCTTCAACCGGGTCCCGATCCTCAACGGCGCGAACACCGAGGAGGAGCGCATCTTCACCGTGCTCGGCCTCAGTGTGACCAAGGGCGCGACGTTCGTCCTCCCCGGACCGATCACGGCCGAGACGTACCAGTCGACCATCGCCGCCAACTTCGGAGTCACCGCCGCAACCGCCGCCCGCATCGCCGCCGAGTACCCACTGTCCGCGTACGCCTCACCGGCGCTCGCGTTCAGCGCACTCAACTCGGACGCGAACTTCTCCACACCGGCGCTCGCACTCGATGCCGCCGCGTCGCTGCACGTACCGACCTACGCGTACGACTTCAACGACAACACGGCGCCGGAGAGGTTCGTGCCGCCCAGCCTGGGCGTCACCGCGACACACCAGTCGGAACTCCAGTACCTCTTCGACCTGCCCAACGCTCCCCTGCCCGGCTCCCTCTCCGTGGATCAGGAGCACCTCGCCGACACCATCCGGTCGGCCTGGGTCCACTTCGCCGCAACGGGGGATCCGGCCACCGCCGGACAGGCCTGGCCGAAGTACGACATCCTGCGTCACCGGGTGCTGTCGTTCCAAGCGCCCAACTCGAAAGTGGAGACCACGGTCGGCGCGCAGCATCACAGCCTCTTCTGGCTGGGCATCGCCGCCACCGCAACACACTGAGTCAGGTGCCCGGCCGGCGTACGGGGGGGGGCACCTCTCCCGCGTTCGCTATCATGGGTTCGTGGAAATCGAGGTCGACAGAGCCTAGCCGCCGGAGGATCGGCGGCTGAGCGGATCGTTCGCAGCACCGGGTTGATCGTTGGAATCCCCGTTGCCGGCGCCGCCGCATCTCCTCTTCGACACGCATCCCCGCGCCGTCTTCGGCCCGGCCGGGTGCCTCTTTCCCACCGGCTGATCCGTTCACGTCGAGATCTCGCTCAGAGCGTCCAGACGTCCGCGGATCGGTCACGCATCGACGCCTGGCATACCGGGCAGATCGGACACGACCCATGCCCCACTCCTCCGTCGTCGCCCTGCACGACGTCAGCTACATCTGGCCGGACGGCGCACCGGCGCTCCACCACCTGAACGGCGCCTTCACCGGCGGCCGAACCGGTTTGATCGGTGACAACGGCGCCGGCAAGTCCACACTTCTGAGAATCATCGCGGGCGAACTCGCCCCCACGTCGGGGCGGGTCGAGGTGAGCGGGGAGGTCGGATACCTCCCCCAGACCGTCACCCTCGCCACCGACTCCTCTGTCGCGGACCTGCTGGGAATCGGTGGCATCATCACCTCCCTGCGCGCGATCGAGCAGGGAGACATCGACCAGGCGCATTTCGATACCGTCGGCGACGACTGGGACATCGAAGCGCGAGCCACGCGGATTCTGGAATCCATCGGCTTCGGCGCGGTGGACCTCGGTACGCGTGTCGGAACGCTGTCCGGCGGCGAAGCCATGCTCATCGCCGTCACAGGACTGGCGCTGCGACGCACCCCGATAACGCTGCTCGACGAGCCCTCCAACAATCTCGACCGGAGAGCCCGCGGCGCGTTGGGTGACCTGATCGAGGAATGGCCCGGCGCTCTCATCGTGGTCAGCCACGACCTCGACCTCCTCGAGCGCATGGACACGACCGCCGAGCTGCACGCCGGACGCCTCGAGACATTCGGCGGCCCCTACAGCGAATGGAAGGCGCACCTCGAGCTCGACCAGGAGGCCGCCGCACAGGCCGCCCGGTCCGCGCAACAGGCGCTCCGGGTCGAGAAGCGGCAGCGGGTGGAGGCCGAGACGAAGCTCGCACGCCGTGAACGCACCGCCAAGAAGACGCAGCAGGGTGGCGGCATACCGAAGATCCTTGCCGGCAACCGCGCCAGCAGAGCACAAGCGTCCGCGGGTGCGATGCGCTCCGGGATGGACGACAAGATCGCGGCGGCACAGGCAGCCCTCGACGCGGCTGACGCACGGGTCCGCGACGAGGAGCACATCCACGTGACCCTCCCGGATCCGAACGTGCCGAAGGGACGGCGGATCGCCGAATTCTCCGACGGCACTCGAACGATCGTCGTTCAGGGGCCGGAGAGAGTCGCCATCGTGGGCGACAACGGCGCCGGGAAGACCACGCTGCTGCGACGCCTGCTCCACGGGCCCTCCGAATCGCAGCCGAGCGGACCGCGGGCGACGCTGCTGGTGGATCGAGCCGGCTACCTGCCGCAGCGCCTGGACCGCCTGGACGGGACGACGAGCGCGGTCGAGAACGTCCGGCAGGTTGCACCCACGATGTCTCCGGGGGACATCCGCAATCAGCTGGCGCGGCTCCTGATCCGCGGCACCGCGGCCGAGCGCCCTGTCTCCACCTTGTCCGGCGGCGAACGCTTCCGGGTTCAGCTGGCGACCTTGCTGCTCATGGATCCTCCCGCGCAGCTGCTCATCCTCGATGAGCCGACGAACAACCTCGACATCGCGAGCGTCGAACAGCTCGCCGAGGCCCTCGACGCCTATCGCGGCGCGCTCCTGGTGGTGAGCCACGACGACCGTTTTCTGGAACGGATCGGGGTGGACATGATCCTGGAACTGCCGGGCGACGGAACGATCCGGCGAATGAAATAACTGGTTTGACAGGTTATGGATCGGTGTGCGAAGCTCATAACCGTTCTAACCAGTTATGAAGGGATCTGACCATGGAACTGAGGCTTGAAATCGCCGTCATCCCCGTTTCGGATGTGGACCGCGCGAAGGCGTTCTACGAGCGAGCAGGCTTCCGCCTGGACGCCGACTTCTCGACGGACAGGGGCCTGCGCGTCGTGCAGGCCACTCCCCCGGGATCGGAGGCGTCCATCATCTTCGGAGACAAGCTGACCAGCGCCCTCCCGGGGTCGTCGCACGGCCTCCACCTCGTCACCCGCAACCTCGCCGGGGCGCGCGCCGAGCTGCTCGAGGGGGGCGTCGACGTCAGCGAGATCTGGCACGACGCCGACGGCATCTTCCACTACGAGGGCGATGTCAACCGCGTGCCCGGTCCGCACCCCGCCACCGACAGCTACGGAAGCTACGCGTCGTTCTCCGACCCGGATGGCAACAGCTGGACCATCCAGCAGGTCGTCACCCGCGCCCCGGGCCGCTGATGAACGCGTTCATCGAAACACGCGAGGTGGACCTCGTGGTCATCGGCGCAGGTCCCGTGGGAGAGAACGTTGCCGACCGCGCCGTGCAAGGCGGCCTCGAGACGGTGATCGTCGAACGGGAGCTCGTGGGCGGCGAATGCTCGTACTGGGCGTGCGAGCCTTCGAAGGCGCTGCTCCGTCCGGCACATGTGCTTGAGCTCGCGCGGGCGACTCCCGGGGTGTCCGAAGCGATCACCGGGCGCCTGGACGTCGAGGCGGTACTCCAGCGGCGGGACGAATCCACGAGCGACTGGTCGGACACCGCCCAGGTGCGCTGGCTGGAAACGGCGGGGATCGCCCTCCTCCGCGGCCACGGCCGGTTGACCGGCGAACGCACGGTGAGCGTCGAGCTCCCGGACGGCGGCACCGTCGTGCTGCGCGCCCGCCACGCGGTCGCGGTGGCGACGGGCTCGACTGCACGGATCCCCGACATCCCGGGGCTCGCGGACTCCACACCGTGGACCAACCGCGAGGCGACAGCCGTCCGAACCCTTCCTCGCCACCTCGCGATCATCGGAGGCGGGGTGGTCGCCACCGAGATGGCCACCGCATATCGGGCTCTCGGCACGGAGGTCACCGTGATCGCGCGCGGTGAGCTGCTCGGAGGCATGGAACGATTCGCAGCCGAGGCGGTGACGGAAGCCCTCGAGAACGTCGGCGCGACGGTTCTCGCGCGCACCGCTACGCAGGGCGTCGAGCGTCGGGGCGATGAGTACGTGATCCGGACGAGTGCCGGAACGATCGTCGCCGACCGGCTGCTCGTCGCCGCCGGTCGGGCGCCGGCGACCGGTGACCTCGGCCTGGAGAGCATCGGACTGACTCCCGGCGAGTGGTTGCGCACGGACGACACGCTCGTGGTTCGCGGCACGGACTGGCTGTACGCGGTGGGGGACGTCAACGGGCGAGCGCTGCTGACGCACCAGGGCAAGTATCAGGCAAGGGCCGCCGGCGACGCGATCGCCGCCCGCGCGACCGGAGCGGCACTCGACGACGGCCCGTGGGGCGCCCACGTCGCCACGGCCGACCACACCGCCGTCCCGCAGGTCGTCTTCACGGCGCCGGAAGTGGCTGCGGTCGGCCGGACGGCCGATGACGCGCGTGCGGCGGGCCTGAACATCCGTGTGGTCGACTACGACCTCGGCTGGGTCGCCGGCGCGGCGCTGTCTCGGACCGGCTACCGCGGCCGGGCCCGGATGGTCGTCGACGACGACCGCCAGGTCATCGTGGGCGCCACCTTCGTCGGGCCCGACGTCGCCGAACTCATCCAGACCGCGACCACCGCCATCGTCGGCGAAGTCCCACTGAGCCGGCTGTGGCACGCAGTGCCCGCCTTCCCGACCGTCTCCGAGATCTGGCTGCGCCTCCTCGAGACCTACGGCCGATCGCAGAGCAGCACCAGCAGAACAGGAGCACCATCATGAACCTCAGCGACCGCATCTTCGGGCGCAAGCTCGACCTCCCCTCCGCGCCGCTGCACCATGTCACGCGGGAAGACGCGGCAGCCGTAGCGCGCTACGAGCAGCTCCTTGCGTCGTCTTCGCCGAGAACTATCGAGCGGGTGCACGTGGAGGCGTTCGAGAAGCTCACCCCCACCCAGCTGGACCTGCTCTTCGACCGCTTCACTGCCGAGGCGGCGACGGGCGGAGACGCCCCCGCCGACGCCCGGCCGAAGAGCCTGGCCAAAGCCGCCGCCCGGCTCGAGAAGCGTCGGCCGGGTGCGATCCGGCGAGCCCTCGGAAGCACGAGCGATCCGGTGCTCGCGACAGTGGTGGGTTACTCCATCTTGGACACCATCGCCGACATCGCGGTCACATCCGCCCTGTGGGCCTCGTTCGACGAAGGGATCGGGTTCAGCGGCTGGCTCGATGGAGGCGACTGGTGGTGACCGCGCCGGAAACCGAAGAACGGCGGCTGATGATCAGCCGCCGTTCCGTATCTCGAGTCTGTAGCGAGGGCGGGACTCGAACCCGCGACACCACGATTATGAGCCGTGTGCTCTAACCACCTGAGCTACCCCGCCGTGGCATCCCTCCGTCGTGCGATGCGTCGCGCGGCGGGGAGACGGAGCCCCCTGTGGGAATCGGACCCACTACCTCTTCCTTACCAAGGAAGTGCTCTACCAATGAGCTAAGGGGGCGGAGCCGGCGCCGGCCGGGGGCCGGCCGTTTTCGGCAACCGTACGAGGATACCATCCGCGCGCGGGTGCTTCGTACCACCAGCCGGCCCCAGCGGCCATGTCTCAGGCCGGGCGCATCAGGCGGCCTTGGCCTCCTCCGAGGCGCCGTCGAGGGCGGCGAGTTCGTCGGCGGTCAGCGTCAGCGACACGGACGCCAGCAGGTCGGGCAGCTGGTCGGTCGTGCGGGCGCTGGCGATCGGCGCGGTGATGGTCGGCTGCGCGGCCAGCCAGGCGAGGGCGACGGACGCGACCGAGGCGTCGTGCGCGGCGGCCACCTCGTCGAGGGCGGCGAGCACGGAGCGGCCGGTGTCGTCGAGGTACTTGGCGGCGCCGCCGGCGCGGGCGCTGTCGACGGTCACGCCGTCGCGGTACTTGCCCGTGAGGAAGCCCGCGGCCAGCGCGAAGTACGGCATGACGCCGAGGCCCTCGCGCTCGGCGATCGGGCGGTACGTCGTCTCGTAGGCGCGCTCGACCAGGTTGTAGTGCGGCTGCAGGGCCACGGCGCGGTGGAGGCCCTCGCGCTCGGTGATGCGGAACCACTCCTCGATGCGCTCCGGCGCGTAGTTCGAGATGCCGATGTAGCGGACCTTGCCCGCGTCGACCAGGCCGGACAGCGCGGCGACGGTCTCCTCCAGCGGGACCGACTCGTCGTCGAAGTGGGCGTAGTAGAGGTCGATGTACTCCGACTGCAGGCGTTCGAGCGACGCGTCGGCCGCCCGGCGGATGTTGTCGGCCGCGAGACCCTTGAAGTCGGGGTGCTGGCTCACCTTGGTGGCCAGGACGACCTGGTCGCGGTTGCCGCGCGCGTCGAACCACTCGCCGAGGATGCGCTCCGAGTCGCCGCCGGTGTTGCCGGGCACCCATGCGGAGTAGCCATCGGCCGTGTCGATGAAGTTGCCGCCGGCGGCGGTGTAGCCGTCGAGCACGTCGAACGAGGTCTGCCGGTCGGCCGTCCAGCCGAAGACATTGCCTCCGAGCGACAGCGGGAAGACCTCCAGGTCGGAGGAACCGATGGTGCGGCGGGGTGCGGTCATGCGTCTGTCTCCTTCTTTTCCGTCTGTTCCTCCACGCTAACGCGGGCGTCCCGGGGCTATTCCGATCCGGCCCGAAGATGTGGAAAGGTTGCGGGCGGCCCGTACTGTGGACGAATGCGCACCACCGACGCCGACCGCAGCGACGCTCGCAGCGACCTCCGCGCCGATTGCGCGCGCTGCGTCGGCCTCTGCTGCGTGGCGCTCGCGTTCGCCCGCTCCGCCGACTTCGCGTTCGACAAGGCGGCAGGCGACCCGTGCGTGAACCTCGACGACGGGTACCTCTGCCGCATCCATCCCGAGCTCCGGGACCGCGGGTTCAAGGGCTGCACGGTGTTCGACTGCTTCGGCGCCGGCCAGCGGACGACGCAGGGCACGTTCGGCGGCGCCACCTGGCACGACCAGGAGGTGCGCGGCGATATGTTCGCCGTGTTCCCGATCATGCGCCAGCTGCACGAGCTGCTCTGGTACCTGGAGGATGCCCTCGCGCTCGGGCCCGCCGCCTCCGTCCATCCCGCATTGCGCCGCATCCGCTCGGAGGTCCGTGCCCTCGCCGCTGCCACTCCGGAGGCCATCCGCGCCGCCGACATCGAGGAGGTGCGGGCGCCCGCCGCACTCCTGCTCCGCGACGCCGCACGGCTGACCCGCGAGACGGGACCCGTCGGAACCGCCCGGATGCGCGTCCCCCGCTCCCGCATCCAGCCGGGCGCCGACCTCCTGGGCGCCGACC
>JAEWJG010000442.1 GCA_023386675.1 Actinomycetes bacterium | reverse complement strand
GGCCGGCGTCGTCGTCACTTCCGGCCCAGCTGCGCCGCCTCGGAGGACGTGCTGTCGGTCTCCTCGCGCGCCGCCGCGTCCTCCGCCCCGTCGCCCGGGGTCGTGTCCGTCTCGGAACGGGGACGGCGCGGCGCCAGCAGGCGGTTCTTCGGTGCGCGCGGCTGCGGCGGGTTGTGCGAGCCGGCGGGGGCCTTCGGCTGTGCCGCGTCCTCCTTGTAGTAGTAGTACGCGGTGCCGGTCCGCTTGCCGCGGGCCTTGTTCAGGACGATGCCGGCGACGGAGCCGCCCGCCCGGCGGATCGCCTCCACCGTGTGCAGCAGCTGGCTGCGGCGGACCGCTGTGCGGTCGACGACGACGACCGTCGCGTCCGCCACCGAGACGAGCGACGCCGCATCGGCGACGGCGCGCAGCGGCGGGGTGTCGATCACGATCACGTCGAACATCGTGCGCGCCTCAGCGACCAGCGCCGTCATCGCCTTCGACGACAGCAGCTCGCTCGGGTTCGGCGGGATACGGCCGGCCGTGAGCACCGTCAGTGCGCCGTCGCCCCAGGGCTGGACGGCGTCGGCGAGCGACACGCGCCCGGCCAGGATGGTGCTCAGGCCGGTCTCCGCGACCATTCCCGTGTAGCCGGCGACGGCTGGGCGCCGCAGGTCCGCGTCGATCAGCAGCACGCGCTTGTCGCCCTCGCTGAGCGCGATCGCCAGGTTCGCGGCGACGGTGGACTTTCCCTCGCCCTGCACGGACGAGGTGATCACGAACACCGGCGAGGAGACGTCGACGGCGACGAACTCGAGGTTCGCGCGCAGCTGGCGGAAGTCCTCGGCGCTGGGCGAGCGCGTGTCGCCGACCATCGCCAGTCCGTGCACCGCGCCGCGGCGCCGGCGGACGGTGCCCAGGCTCGGCGCACCGGTGACGGCGATCGCCTTCTCCTCCGAGTCGACGCGGGTGCTGAGGGCCTCCCAGAGCAGGAGCGCCCCGGCTGCCGCGAGGATGCCGACGATCAATCCCAGCAGCAGGTTGAGTCGCTCGTTCGGTGCGGAGGGGCCGTCGGGCTCCACCGCGGGCTCGATGACCCGCGTGCTCACGGTCCCGTTGCCCTGCGCGTTCTTCGGCGCGATGTCCTCGACCTCGGTCTTCAGGCTCGCGGCGACGGCATTGGCGATGTCCGTGGCCTGCTTCGCGGACGTGTCGGTCACATCCAGCTGGAGGACGACCGTGTTCTGCGGCGTGGTCACCGTGATCTGCTTCGCGAGGGTGCCCGGCGGAACGCTGAGCTTGAGGCTGTCGATCACCGGCTGCAGCACGACCGGCGAGGTCGCCAGCTGGGCGAAGCTCAGCATCTGGTTCTGCGTGTACGTGGAGCCCTGGTTGATGTCGTTGCCGGAGACGCCGGCGCTCAGCGAGAAGTAGAGGCTCGTCGTCGAGGTGTACATGCGCGTCGCCAGCTGGCTCACCCCCCAGCCGGCGAGCGCGCCGATCAGCGCGCCCGCGACGACGATGTACCAGAAGTGGCGGAACAGGGCGAGATACGGGTTCCGGGTCATGACGGTTCCTTCAGGGGTATCGGGAGGGACGGGCCGGTCGGGGCCGTGAGGGATTCGAGCGCCTCGCGTTCGCGCTGGGACCGGGCGAGCGACTGGCTGCTCGCGGCGATGCCGGCGACGGCGAAGACGAAGATGGAGTACTGGGTGATGAGGGCGACGGTGGCGAACGCAGGGATCTGCGCCACCAGGGCGATCGTCGCCGGTGTCGCCCGTCCGCGGAGCACGACCCAGACGGCCGCCGCGAGGGCGATGCAGGCCAGCAGCATGGCCAGGAACCCGCTGGTGAGGCCGGTGAGGACCAGCTGGCTGTCGATGGAGACGAAGTGGGCGAAGCGCAGGGTGCCCGCCGAGTCCTTCTGGGCGGAGTCCGCGACGCCGATCGGGTTCATGCTGCCCATCAGGGTCAGCAGGTCGCCGCGGTAATTGGCGCTGCCCGTCGCCTCTGTGCCGGCGTCGCTGAAGACCGACAGCACGAACGGTGCGGCGATCGCGACCGCGAGCCCGAGGACGGACAGCATGATCGCGCGGACCTTGACCGAGAGCTCCCGTGAGAAGAAGACGGACAGCAGCAGCGCGATGGCCGCACACAGCATCCCGGCCCTGCTGAAGCTGACGACGCAGGCGGCGAGCATGACGGCGACCATGGCGAACCGCCAGACCAGCTTGAACGGGGAGGCGATCGCGAAGGGGACGGCGAGCGCGAGGCTCGCACTGAGTGCGATCGAATGGCCGAAGGCCGCCTCCGCGCGCGGGACGCCGCCGCGGATCTGGATGCTCCCCCAGGCCGTGTAGAGGCCGTTCGAGGCGTGCAGCAGGATGAACGGATTGAATTTCGTGACGAACTCGAGGAGGGCCAGAGCGCCGACGACGGTGAAGGCGATCGCGACGGCTCCGTTGAGCCACGCGGCGGTGACCCGCAGCGCTGCGAGACGTCCGACGATGTAGCCGATGGCGAAGTAGGTGACCATCGTGACCAGCGTCCCGAACGCGATGGAGCCGTTGGCCCCGAAGAGCCCGGCCACCCCGAAGACCAGGAGCAGGAGCAGGAAGACGTCGGCCGGCACCAGCCGGAAGTCGGGGACCGGGATGAGCGCCGCGATCACGACGACGCCGACGGCGCTCACAGCGGGGAGGAACAGGTTGCCGTTCAGGCCGACGCCGACGCCGAGCCAGATCGGGATGAAGCAGAGCGCCGCCAGCCACAGCCCGACGGCGGCGCGCGGTGCGCGGCGGAGGACGATCAGCAGCAGGACGGCCGCGACCACGCCGAGCACCTGGATCATCAGGTGGTCAACGGAGTTCCCCGTCATCGTCGTGCCTCTCATCTGCGGGTCGGGCGCATGAGCCGGGGTCGGTCCGGCCGAGAAGTTGTCTCATGGTACTCGTCCGCCCTCCGGCGGAAGGAGTGACCGGGCGGGGCGTGTGGCGTGCCCCGCCCGGTCGTGTACTGCTGGCTGTCCGTCAGGCCACGGGCACCACCTGGTAGCCCGTGTAGCGGACGACCACGGGGGTCGTCGTCGCCGTCCCGGACAGGTACTCGCGGAGGCCGACGCTACCGGCGACCTGCAGGGCGGCGGTGGTGTCCGTCGTCTGCAGCTGCCAGGTCGCCGGGGCCGTCTGCGACGCCGACCAGACCGAGGCCCGGATCGTCGTCGGGTTCGTGCCCGTCACCTGCACACGGACCGACAGAGTGTCGCCCGCGTTGTAGGTGATGCCCGCGATGTTCGCGGCGCTCAGGACGGTCGAGCCCTGGAGCAGCTGGAGCTGCACCTGGCCGGTCGACTTGACCCAGACCCTGGCCTCGTAGTCCGACGCGCCCACCAGGCGGCCGATGACCGAGACGTAGGTCCCGCCTCCGGTCGGCATCGTGGTCGTGCTGAACTTCACGGTGGAGTCGGTGCTGGTCGACGAGACCGTGTTGAGCGAGCTCGTGCGGCTGGCGCCCAGGGTGGCCGACTGCTGGCCATAGCCCGGTGCGACGGAGTAGCTCGTCGCGCCGCCGCTGACGGTCCACGCCCCGCCGGTGTCGGCCGAGCCCCAGCCGGACGCGAGCGTCCGGTTGAAGGCGTCGGCCGCCAGCGGCTGCGGTCCGGCCGGGGCCGTCGGGGTGACGGTCGCGGTCTTCTGGGCGGTGGCTCCCTGGTTGTCGGTCACGGTCAGCGTGACCGTGTAGGTGCCGGCCGCCGCGTACGCGTGGCTCGCGGTGGCTCCCGTGCTGGTCTGCCCGTCGCCCCAGTTCCACGCGTAGCTCGCGATCGTGCCGTCCGGATCGGAGGATCCCGACCCGTCGACCGCGACCGTCAGGTTGGTCGTGGAGCTGGTGAAGGCGGCCACCGGCGGCTGGTTGGCCGGGGCGGTCACCGTCACGGTGTGGGTGGTCACGGCAGAGGCGAGGCCCTGGTTGTCCGTGACCGTCAGGCCGACCGTGTAGGTGCCCGCCGCGGCGTAGGCGTGGGTCGTGGTCGCTCCGGTGCCGGTCTTGCCGTCACCGAAGTCCCACGCGTACGACGCCACCGTGCCGTCCGGGTCGCTCGACGTGGTCCCGTCGAGCGAGGCGGTCAGGTTGCTGACCGTGGAGGTGAACGCGGCCGTCGGGGCCTGGTTCGCCTTCGTGGCCGCCACCTGCTTGGTCGCCGGCGTGGACGTGGCGCCCGCGTTGTCGGTGACCGTCAGCGTGACCGTGTAGGTGCCCGCGTTCTGGTAGACGTGGGTCGGCGTGGCGCCGACGCCCGTCTGGCCGTCGCCGAAGTCCCACGCGTACGAGGCGACCGTGCCGTCCGGGTCGCTCGACGCCGTGGCGTCGAACGCTCCGCTCAGGTTGGTCATCGCCGCCGTGAAGGATGCGGTGGGCGCCTGGTTCGGCTTGGTGCCTGTGCCCAGGTTGTAGTGGTTCAGCACGGTGGACGCGTCCAGGACGGTCGGGTAGACCGCGGCCTCGTCGATGGTGCCGTTGAACCACGGGCTGGACGAGCCCCAGGTGGTGTCCCCGCCGACCCGCCAGTAGCCGTTGTAGCCCTGCGCCTGGGTCTGCGGGTTCGTGCCGGAGAGCTGGCCGTCGATGTAGAGGCTCATACCGCCCGGTCCCTGCGTCGCCACCACCTGGTGCCACTTCCCGTCGTTGTAGGACGGCCCGGTCGTGATCGTGTTGGTCTGACCGGTCCAGACGCCGAACACCACCTGGCCGTTGTCCTGCATGTAGACGTGGCGGTCGTAGTTGCTCGACGTCCCGTTCGTGGCGTCGCCGAATCCGATGATCTTGCCTCCGGAGGTGGTGGTCGTCTTGAACCACGCCTCCTCGGTGTAGACCGTCGGGTTCGAGTCCTGCGTCCCGCTGACCACCGCGCCGCCGTTGAAGGCGACCGCGGTGTCGGAGACGCCCGCGAGCGCTCCGGCCTGCTGCTGGGTGTAGGTGCCGATGTAGTTGCCCGTCACGCCGTTCGGACCCGCGTCGGCGGCCGTGCTGCCGAGCGTCTCGCCGAGCCGCCAGTAGAACTCCGGGTTGCCGGCGTAGACGGCTGCGCCGTATGCGTCGCTCGGAGCGGGCGGGATCGGGGAGGGCTGCCCGGCCGCCACGATCTGCGAAGCGATCGTGGTGCGGCTGAGCGCGGTCGGGTAGAACGCGACCTGGGCGATCGAGCCGGCGAAGTTCTGGCTCGACGGCTGCGACGGCCATCCGTTCAGGTTGTCCCCGCCGATGCGCCAATAGCCGGAGTACTGCTGGCCGCTGGTGACGTCGGTGCGGCTGCCGACGAGCTTGCCGTCGACGTACAGCTGCATCCCGCTCGAGCTCATGCTGGCGGTCACCTGGTGCCAGTTGCCGTCGTTGTACGCGTTCGCGCTGTTGACCGTCGCGACTCCGCCCGGGTAGACGCCGAACCAGATGTGCCCGGAGTTGTCCATGTAGACGTGCCGGTCGTAG
>JAEWJG010000365.1 GCA_023386675.1 Actinomycetes bacterium | reverse complement strand
CCCGCGACCCGCGCCCGCGAGCACAGCAGGTCGGCCGGGCCGCCGATCGCGGCGATGCGGCGGTGCCCGAGCGCGACGAGATGCCGCGTCGCCGCGAGCCCGCCGGCCCAGTTCGTCGCGCCGATCGCGGGGACGTCCGGTGGCGGGTCGCCCGCTGGATCCACGACGACGAAGGGGATGTTGCGCGCACGCAGCTGCCGCCGGTGGTCGGCCGTGAGGTTCGAGAACTGCAGGACCACAGCGACCGGCTTGCGCCGCAGCACCCCGGTGATCAGGTCGTCACCGGCCGCGTGGTAGTCGCCGATGGTCGACAGGGTCATGGCGAGCCCCGCCTCCCGGGCGACCCGCTCCACGCCGCGGATCACCTCGACGGACCACTCGCTCGCGAGGTTCTCCAGCACGAGCTCGACGGTTTCGCCGCGCTCCGCATCCACCCCGCGACGCGCGTAGCCGGAGTCGTGCAGGAGGTCCTCGACCAGCCGCCTCGTCGCCGCCGCCACGCCGGGCCGCCCGTTGAGCACCTTGGACACGGTGGAGAGCGACACGGACGCCTCCCGGGCGATCGCCTCCAGCGTCGGTCGGGTGGGCTCGGGCATGGTGCCACTGTCGCACATCCACTCGGCGCTCTTCGCGGTCGCGGCGCCGCGGTGTGCCACAATGACGGCCACGCCGACCTGCGCCGGATGTACCCCGTCGCCGTCGGCCCTCTGCAGAAACCCGCGCCGAAAGCGAGACCGATGCCGCTCACCGACTTGTCCCACGAGGAACTGCTCAGCTTCCGCCCGGAGGTGCAGGAGCCCGCCGACTTCGACGCGTTCTGGGCGCGTACGCTCTCCGAGGCGCGCGCGGCGGGGGGCGTTCCGGAGCTGACGCCGGCGGAGACGCCGGTGACGCAGCTCGTCGTCGACGACCTGGTGTTCCCCGGTTTCGGGGGCGAGCCGGTGCGCGCGTGGGTGTCGCGGCCCCTGGAGGCGGACGGCCCGCTGCCCGCGGTCGTCCAGTACCAGGGCTACGGCGGTGGCCGAGGGCTCGCCGGGGAGAACGTCTCGTGGGCGTTGGCCGGGTACGTGCACGTCTTCGTCGACACCCGCGGCCAGGGCAGCGGCTGGGGCAGCGGCGGCGACACCCCCGACCCTCACGGCTCGGGCCCGGCGACGCCCGGGGTGATGACCCGCGGCATCCACTCGCCCGAGACGTACTACTACCGGCGCGTGTTCACGGACGCGGTGCGGGCGGTGGATGCGGTGCGGGAGCTGCCGTTCGTCGACGCGTCGCGGATCGCCGTCACCGGCGGCAGCCAGGGCGGCGGTATCGCTCTCGCGGCCGCCGCGCTCTCGGACGGCGTGGCGGCGGCGATGCCGGACGTCGCCTTCCTCTGCGCGTTCCGCCGCGGTGTCGAGGTGGCGGTCGGCGGGCCGTACCAGGAGATCGCCACCTACCTGTCCGTGCACCGCGACCAGGTGGCGGACGTGTTCCGGACGGTGTCGTACTTCGACGGCGTGAACTTCGCGCGCCGCATCCACGTGCCGTCGCTGTTCTCGGTGGCGCTGATGGACACGGTGGTGCCGCCGTCGACCACGTTCGCCGCGTACAACCATCTCGCCGCGGAGGACCGGGCCATCGAGGTGTACCCGTTCAACGACCACGAGGGCGGCGGCCACCTCCAGTGGCGCACCCAGGCGGCCTGGCTGGCCGCGCGCTTCCTCCGCTGACCGGGAAGTCCCCCGCACGATTTGTGCCAAATCGCGGTTATGCGGCCTCCGGAGACCGCGATTTGGCGCAAATCGTGCAAGGGGAGGTCGCTCAGGCGGGGGGCGCCGTGGTCCCTCGGCGGACGAGGCGGGTCGGGAGTCGCAGGTGCGTCCGCTCCGGCGTCTCGCCGCTCATGAGTGCCACCAGCAGGTCGGCCGCCGCCGCCCCGAGGCTCTGCATCGGCTGCCGCACGGTGCTCAGCGGCGGGCTGTACTGCGACGCCTCCGGGATGTCGTCGAAGCCGACCACGGACAGGTCGCGCGGCACGTCCAGGCCGACCTCCGCCGCCACCTCCATCACCGCGATTGCCGAGATGTCGTTCGCTGCGAACACCGCGGTGGGCCGGTCGGGCTGCGTCAGCAGTGGGAGGGCGACCTCCTTCACCGTGTCGTGCTCGTAGCGCCCCACCGCGACGAGCGACGGGTCGAACGGGATTCCGGCCTCGCCCAGCGCACGGCGGTAGCCCGCGTCGCGGAGGCTCGAGGAGCGGAGGTCCGGGCGCCCGGCGACGAACCCGATCCGGCGGTGGCCCAGCCCGATCAGGAAGGCGATGGCGTTGCGTGCGCCTCCGAAGCTGTCCGACTCCACTGTCGGCACATCCGCGCGGCCCGTGTGCGGGTCGATGGCGACCATCGGGACGTCCGCGTTCGCGCTCACCACGGTGGGCGTCACCATGATCACGCCGTCGATCAGCGTACCGCTCAGCCGGCTCAGCGAGCGGCGCTCCCATCCCTCGCTCGACGGCTGCCGCGAGCCGCTGTAGGCGAGCAGGTCGTAGCGGGAGTCGTGGAGGGCAGCACCGACCCCCTTGAGGATCTCGGCAGAGAACGGCTCGAAGTCCGCCACCAGCACGCCGATGACACCCGTGCGGCGGGACCGCATACTGCTCGCCACCAGGCTGGATTCGTACCCTAGCTCCTGAACGACCTGCAGAACGCGCTCGACCGTCTCGACGGCGACACCGTACCGACCGTTCACAGCCTTCGAGACCGTAGCGACCGAAACACCGGCCGCCTCGGCCACATCGTTGATGGTCGGACGTCTTCCCATGAACGCCGAGCATAGCGTTAGAAAAGGTTTTCGAAAACGTTTGACACCGTCGCACGCACTTGCGACACTTCCGAACGTCCCCACCTCAACGAAGAGAACAGGTTGGAATCACATGAAAGGCACCAAGCTCCTCACCGGGGCCGCCGTCGTGATGG
The DNA here is from genome assembly GCA_023386675.1 of Actinomycetes bacterium. Taxonomy (GTDB): domain Bacteria; phylum Actinomycetota; class Actinomycetes; order Actinomycetales; family Microbacteriaceae; genus Leifsonia. The sequence goes on along the minus strand of JAEWJG010000365.1, from coordinate 2,500 downwards.
CCGGCGCGCTCGCCCTCACCGGGTGCAGCGGCGGCTCCGACAGCTCCAGCAGCAACGGCAAGGTCAGCATGACCCTCTGGCAGAACTCCACCACCGGCCCCGGCCAGGAGTTCTGGAAGAACGCCGTCGCCGCTTTCGAGAAGGCGAACCCCAACGTCACCATCAAGGTCCAGTCCATCCAGAACGAGGACCTCGACGGCAAGCTCCAGACCGCGCTGAACTCCGGCGACGCACCCGACATCTTCCTGCAGCGCGGCGGCGGCAAGATGGCGGCCATGGTCAACGCGGGCCAGCTCATGGACATCACCGACAAGGTGTCGTCCGATACCAAGAAGAACATCTCGCAAGGCTCGTTCAAGGCCGAGACCTACCAGAACAAGGTCTGGGCCATGCCCATCGCCGTGCTCCCGGGCGGCCTCTTCTACAGCCAGGACCTGTTCAAGGCCGCGGGCATCACGGAGGCTCCGAAAACGATCGATGACCTCAACGGCGACGTGACCAAGCTCAAGTCGACCGGCGTCGCCCCCATCGCGCTCGGCGCGAAGGACGCCTGGCCGGCCGCTCACTGGTTCTACTGGTTCGCTCTCCGCGAGTGCGCCGGCTCGACCATGGAGAAGACCGCCGACTCGAAGTCGTTCTCGGACGGCTGCTGGCTGAAGGCCGCGGAGGACCTGCAGAAGTTCGCCTCCACCAAGCCCTTCAACGACGGCTTCCTCACCACCTCCGCCCAGCAGGGCGCGGGCAGCTCGGCCGGCCTCGTCGCCAACCACAAGGCTGCGATGGAGCTCATGGGCGCCTGGGACCCGGGAGTGATCGCTTCGCTCACGCCGGACCAGAAGCCGCTGCCGGACCTCGGCTTCTACCCGTTCCCGGAGGTTCCGGGCGGTAAGGGCGAGCCGGGCTCCATCATGGGCGGCGTCGACGGGTACTCGTGCTCGGTGAAGGCCCCCAAGGAGTGCGCCGACTTCCTCAACTTCATCGCCAAGACGGATCAGCAGGAGGCCTACTACAAGGCGTTCAACGCCCCGCCGGTCAACTCCGACGCGCAGAAGGTCGTCACCGAGTCCTACCTGAAGGATGTGCTCAAGGCCTACAACGCGGCCCCGTACGTCTCGCAGTGGCTCGACACCGTCCTCGGCCAGAACGTCGGCAACGCGCTGAACGTCGCGGTCGTCGACATGCTCGCCGGCAAGAGCGACCCGAAGCAGCTCATCCAGGCGGCGAACGACGCCGCCAAGAAGGGCTGAGAGGACTGACCTCGTGAGCAACACCCGCGAGCACACCTCCACCGGCACCGCGCCGACGGCGGACCTCGCGCAGCACGGCGGGAGCGGCGCAACCGCGTCGCTCCCGCCGCAGCAGCGCAGCCGCAAGCGCGCCGGCTGGGCAATGCGCCTGGAGATCGCCATCCTGGCGGGACCCGCGGCGATCGTCTTCATCGCCTTCGTGATCTTCCCGGTCGTCACCGCCGCCTACTACGGCTTCTTCCGCTGGCAGGGCTACGGACCGGCGACCGACTTCATCGGCCTGCAGAACTACATCACCATCCTCCAGGATTCGGCGTTCCAGCAGGCCCTCTGGCACAACGCCCTGATCGTCATCGGCTCCCTCGTGCTGCAGGGCCCGGTGGCCATCCTCCTGGCGCTGCTGCTCAACCGGAAGATGCGCGGGCAGTCGCTGATCCGCGTCCTCATCTTCGTGCCATACGTCATCGCCGAGGTCGTCGTCGGCACCGGGTGGAGCCTGATGCTCGCCACGAACGGCGCGCTCAACGGCATGCTCAAGAACCTCGGTCTGAACTTCCTGGTCCACGACTGGCTGTCGGATCCCAGCATCGCCATCTGGACGCTGCTCGCGATCCTGACGTGGAAGTACGTCGGCTTCGCCGTCATCCTCTTCCTCGCCGGCCTGCAGGGCATCCCGGAGGAGCTGTACGAGGCCGCCGCGCTCGACGGGGCGTCCTACTGGCAGATCCAGCGACGGATCGCCCTGCCGCTGCTCGGCCCGACTCTCCGGATCTGGGCGTTCCTCTCGATCATCGGCGCGCTCCAGCTGTTCGACCTCGTCTACATCATCTGGGGCCAGTACGTGGCCTCCACCGCCGGCACCTCGACCATGGCGACCTACATGGTGGCCAACGGCCGCAACGCGGGCAACTTCGGCTACGGAAACGCCGTCGCCGTCGTGATCTTCCTGATCTCCCTGATCGTCGCGCTCTTCTACCAGCGGTTCGTGCTCCGGCGCGACACCGAAGGCGCGATCACGGGTGACAGGCGCAAGGGAAGGAAGAACCGATGAGCGCCTTGATCGCCGTCCCCGACGCCCCGGACGCCCCGGGAGTCCTCGAGGCGCCGAGCCGCAAGAAGGCCAAGCGCCTGCCGTGGGGTTCTCCGACCGTCTACTTCGTCGCCCTCATCGTGATCGCGCTGATGCTGACGCCGATCATCTACATCGTCCTCGGCGGCTTCCGCACCAATGCGCAGATCACCGTGGACCCGGC
>JAEWJG010000410.1 GCA_023386675.1 Actinomycetes bacterium | reverse complement strand
CCTTCGACCCGCGCCGCAAGGCGGCCATCCGCGACCTCGTCGTGGCCAACGCGGCGGCCCACCCGGGCCGCGCCGGCGGCCGCAAGCGAACCGCCCTCGTCGCGACACTCGTCGTGCTGGCGCTGACGATCTCGGGCGGTACCGTCGCCTACGCGCTCGGGTCCGGATTGCTCGATCCGACGCCGGTCGCGGCGCCGACCTCGACGCCGACCCCGGTCGTGACGCAGACGCCCAGCCCAACGCCCACGCCGGCACCGACGCCCACGCCGGCCGCCCCGGTGCAGGACTCGGCGGACCCGTCCACGTGGATCATCGATTTCGACCGGATGGGCGCAGCGACGCTGGGAGCGCCCTATTCCGCACAGGCCGACGCTTTCCCCGGCTTCGAGGACGTCACCGACCCGATATGCCTGAGCGAGCAGAGGATATACGTGACGCCGAGCCGGCTGGGCATCGCCGTCGTTGCAGCGGCCGACGGATCGGGCAGGACCGCAGCGATCGACCTCGGCAATTACGGCGTCGGAAACGACATCATGTCGATGAGCCCGAGGACATCCACCGGAATCGGCATCGGCTCGACGAGGAACGAGTTGCTGTCCGCATATCCGGGCATCCAACAGACCGGCAGCTACGGCGACGTTGTCGTCTACTACGGAATCACGGACGGTCGCGGCGGGTGGATCGTCTTCGGCGTGATGGACGATGCCGTCCTCGATATCCAGATCGCGAACGACGCCGTGCTCGGGATCGGACAGGGCACCGCGCACTCCATCCCCTCCGAACGCTGCCCGGCCTGACTGTCCTTCAAGCCCGGTAGACTGGACTCCATCCCCGCCAGCCCCGCCCAGCCTGGAGTGCCCGCGTGACCGACACCGCCACCGCCCACGTCGTCGACACCGTCGCGAACGCCGCCGAGACTCCCGAGCGGGAACAGCCGTACGCGGCGCTCGGCCTCAAGCCGGACGAGTACGCGCGCATCCGCGAGATCCTCGGCCGCCGTCCCACCAGCGGCGAGCTGGCCATGTACTCGGTGATGTGGTCGGAGCACTGCTCCTACAAGTCGTCGAAGATCTACCTGCGCCAGTTCGGGCAGAAGGTCAGCCCGGCGATGAAGAAGAACCTCATGGTCGGCATGGGCGAGAACGCGGGCGTCGTGGACGTCGGCGAGGGGTGGGCGGTCACCATCAAGGTGGAGTCGCACAACCACCCCTCTTACATCGAGCCGTTCCAGGGCGCCGCGACCGGCGTCGGCGGCATCGTCCGCGACATCATCTCGATGGGCGCGCGTCCCGTCGCCGTGATGGACCAGCTGCGCTTCGGCGCCATCGACAACCCGGACACCGCCCGCGTGGTCCACGGCGTCGTCTCGGGCATCTCCTTCTACGGCAACTGCCTCGGGCTGCCGAACATCGGCGGCGAGACCTACTTCGACCCGGTGTACCAGGGCAACCCGCTGGTCAACGCGCTGTCGGTCGGAGTGCTCCGGCACGAGGACCTCCACCTCGCCAACGCGTCCGGCGCGGGCAACAAGGTGGTCCTGTTCGGCGCCCGCACCGGCGGCGACGGGATCGGCGGGGCGAGCATCCTCGCATCCGACACGTTCTCCGCGGGCGGCCCGACCAAGCGCCCGGCCGTCCAGGTCGGCGACCCGTTCGCCGAGAAGGTGCTGATCGAGTGCTGCCTCGAGCTGTTCCGCGACAAGCTGGTCGAGGGCATCCAGGACCTCGGCGCCGCCGGCATCTCCTGCGCGACCAGCGAACTCGCCTCGAACGGCGACGGCGGGATGTTCATCGAGCTCGACAAGGTGCTGCTGCGCGACCCCACCCTCACGGCCGAGGAGATCCTCATGTCCGAGAGCCAGGAGCGCATGATGGCGGTCGTCAAGCCGGAGCTGCTGGACGCGTTCCTCGCGGTCACCGCGAAGTGGGACGTCGAGACCAGCGTGCTCGGCGAGGTCACCGAGACCGGCCGCCTGGTCATCAACTGGAACGGCGAGGAGATCGTGAACGTCGACCCGCGCACCGTCGCGGTCGACGGGCCGGTGTACGAGCGTCCGGTCGCCTACCCGACCTGGATCGACGCCCTCCAGGACGACTCGGCCTCCGTGCTCGCCCGCCCGACCACCGGCGACGAGCTGCGCGAGCAGACGCTCGCCCTGCTCGGCAGCGCCAACCTCGCCGACAAGGGCTGGATCACCGACCAGTACGACTACTTCGTCGGCGGCAACACCGCGCTCGCCTTCCCGGACGACGCGGGCATGATCCGCGTCGACGAGGAGTCCGGCCTCGGCTTCGCCATCGCGACCGACGCCAACGGCCGCTACTGCCAGCTCGACCCCAAGCAGGGCGCCAAGCTGGCGCTGGCCGAGGCGTACCGCAACGTCGCCGTCACCGGCGCCGTGCCCACCGCGGTCACCGACTGCCTCAACTTCGGCAGCCCCGAGAACCCCGAGGTCATGTGGCAGTTCTCGCAGGCCGTCGAGGGCCTGTCCGACGCCTGCCTGGAGCTCGAGATCCCGGTCACCGGCGGCAACGTGTCGTTCTACAACCAGACCGGCGACACCCCGATCTTCCCGACCCCGGTCGTCGGCGTGCTCGGCGTGATCGACGACGTCGCGCGCCGCATCCCGAGCGGCTGGCAGGACGAGGGCGAGAACATCTACCTGCTCGGCACCACCCGCGAGGAGCTCGACGGCTCGGCGTGGGCGGGCACCATTCACGGCCACCTCGGCGGACGCCCGCCGGCGGTCGACCTGGACGCGGAGCGGTCGCTCGCTCAGGCGCTGCACGCGGCCGCTCAGGAGGGACTCGTGTCGTCCGCGCACGACCTCGCCGACGGCGGTCTCGCTCAGGCGCTGGCCGAGTCGGTCATGCGGTTCGGCGTCGGCGCGCGCGTCTGGCTGACCGAGATCGAGGAGCGCGACGGCGTGGATGCGGCGACCGCCCTGTTCTCGGAGTCGACCGCGCGGGTCATCGTGTCCGTCCCTCGTGAGGACGACGTGAAGTTCCGCGGCCTCTGCGAGGGTCGCGGCATCCCGGTGCTCCGCATCGGCGTGACCGACGCCGAGGTGGGCGCGCAGCCCGTCCTCGAGGTGCAGGACCAGTTCACCATCGGCGTGGAGGAGCTGCGCGGCGTCCACCGCTCGACCCTTCCGGAGCACTTCGGCCCGACCGTCGCCTGAGGCGCATCCGCCGTCCGCTACGGTGAGGGCATGACGCGTGCGCGCCGGGCCATCGGGATCGTCGGAGGTGCGCTCGCGGTCGCCGCGGGCACCATCGCGGCCGTGCGGGCGACGCCGTGGCCGTCGGCGCTGCTGATCCGGCGGGTCTTCACCAGGGGAGCGCGCGAGACCGTCGCGGAGATGCTGCCGTTCGTCCCCGCCGGTGTGACGGCCAGGACCGGCGTGCCCGTCGGGCGCCCGGCGAGCGGGCTGACGTTCGACGTCTTCCGTCCATCATCGGATGCCGCACCGCTCCCCACGGTCGTCTGGGTGCACGGCGGTGCGTGGCTCTCCGGTTCGAGCTGGGATGTGGAGCCGTATCTCCGCATGCTCGCCGCCGAGGGCTTCACCACGGTGGGGCTCAACTACACGCTCGCGCCGGAGGCCGCCTATCCGGTCGCGATCCGGCAGCTGAACGACGCGCTCGCGCACCTCGTCGCGCACGCCGACGAGCTCGGGATCGACCCCACGCGCATCGTGCTGGCCGGTGACTCGGCGGGCGCCCAGCTGGCCAGCCAGCTCGCCGTGCTCGCGACGAGTCCCGCGTACGCACGCCTCGTCGGCATCGAGCCGGCCCTCCACCGCGACCAGCTGGTGGGCGCCATCCTGAACTGCGGCGTCTACGACCTGGATGCTCTTGCCGACCTCTCCGGCCTGCTCGGCTGGGGATTCAAGACAGCGATGTGGGCGTACGCCGGCACGAAGGACTGGTCGGACAGCCCGGCGGGGCACACGATGTCGACTCTCCGTCACGTCACCGCCGACTTCCCGCCGACCTATATCTCGGGCGGCAACGGGGACGGGCTCACCGCCACGCAGTCGGTGCCGCTCGCGGCGGCGCTGCGGGCGGCCGGCGTCGAGGTGACCGAGGTGCTCTGGCCGAGCGACCACGAGCCCGCGCTGCCGCACGAGTACCAGTTCCATCTGCGGTTCCCGGAGGCGCGGGAGGCGCTCGGCGCGACGGTGACGTTCCTGCGGGAGCGGACCTAGCGCGCAGCCGCCTCCTGGGCCGCCGGCTGCGCCTGCCGCCGCGTCAGCACCCGCACACGCTGCTGCGTCAGCAGGATGCCCGCGAGCACGACCACCGCACCGACCGGCTCGTTCCAGGTCAGGTGCTCGCCCAGCACCAGGATGCCCAGCGCCACCCCGACCACGGGCGTCACGTAGGTCACCCCCGAGGTCAGCGTCGGCCCCCACGCGCGCAGCACGTTCATGTTCCAGATGTAGACGACGCCCGTGCCCAGCGCGCCGAGCGCCAGCAGCGAGAGGAGCACCGGCCAGCTGAACGAGATCGGGTGCCACGCGACGATCGGCGTCAGGAGGAGCATGACCACCGCAGCGAGGCCGATGTTGAGGAAGGCGCTCGTCGTGGCGGACACCGCACGGGGGCTGATGAAGCGGCGGATGTAGCCGAAGCTGAAGCCGTAGCAGGTGACGGCGCCGAGGCAGGCGAGCTGGCCCCACAGGCTGCCGGCGAGCGCATCCACCGCCCAGGGCCCGACGACGATCACGACGCCGGCGATGCCGACCAGCACACCGAGCACCTGGTCCCGGTTGAGTTTCTCCACGCGGAACGCCGCCGTCGCCAGGATGGCCGTCGTGATCGGGGTGACCGCGTTGTAGATGCTGGCCAGGCTCGACGAGACGTACTGCTCCGCCCACGCGAACAGCAGGAACGGGATGACGCAGTACGTCACCGCGACCACCGCGAAGTGCGCCCAGACGATCGGTTCGCGAGGCAGACGCGCGCGGGTCACCAGGGCGATGACGCCCAGCGTGACCGCACCGAACACCAGGCGCGCCCACGCCACCTGGCCGAAGCTCACGCCCCCCAGTGCCACCTTCATGAACAGGAAGCTGGCGCCCCAGACGAGCCCCATCGCGACGAACTGCAGAGCGATTTTCACCCTTCGACGCTAGCGGGTGGCGGCATCGACCGGCACGCGGGAATCGGACACGGATGCACGAGATCCGGCCACGCCGTGTCCGGTAGGGTGCCCGAGGGGGGAACATGGACCGTTCGACAACTCCGCGCCGGATCGTCGCGACTGCGGGGGCGCTCGTCGCGCTCGCGGCGCTCCTCTCGGGATGCGCGCTCTTCGGGGGCGGGACTCCGCAGGCCGTCTCGCGCACGAAGCACAGCACGCCGAAGCCGACGCACACGACGTCGCCGACACCGACACCGACACCGACGGCGACGCCGACAGGGACGACACCGCCGACCCCTCCTCCACCGCCGCCCGTCATAGCCGCCGTCCCGCCCGGGACCGTGGTCGCCGAGAGCGACGTCGCCTCGCCGAAGGGCAGCATCCACTTCCACTACCAGGTGGTGTCGAACGGCGACGGCACCTACTCGGCCCACTACTCCGGCTTCACCTCGACGGTGCCGGTGCCCATCTCCGTAACGCTGATCGACGTTCCGCCGCACGTCGGCGACGGGCTGACCTATCACGGGGTGGGCGACCACCCCCTCGGCGGCCAAACGGCCGCCGCCGCGCCGCCGTCGTCCGTCCCGCTCGGGAGCGTCGGCAACCCCTCCTACCTCGGCACGCTCCTGACGTACTCGTCCGCGCCGTCGGCGGACGGCGTGCCGGTCGAGCTCGGGCCGGGCAAGATCCTCGCCGTGGACACCATCCGCTGGCACGTCCCCGTGCGGGACACGAACGTGCACCCGCTGGACGGGGGCGCCCGGGCCGGGGCCACCGGCCGCGTCCGCCAGACGACCGCGTCCGGAGCGCCGGCCACGTACGTCGTCGCGCCGGGCGACACGCTCGACGAGGTCGCCGGGCGCTTCGGGATCAGCACCCAGGCACTGGTCTGGCTGAATCCCGACGGGCAGTCGTTCGACGGCGCCCAGTACCTGTTCGAGGGCACCAGCTTGAACCTCGATCCACAGGTCCTGTGACGGCGGACCTACCCCCGTCGATGCGCAGACGCGAGGATGGGAATACCGCGCCGCCTCTCACGTTGTATGCATTTGCATAGAAACGGCGAGACCAAAAAGAGGAGCCAGTCATGCAGTACGGAATCTTCTCCGTCAGCGACATCACCCGCGACCCGGTGTCCGGTGAGACGCCGAGCGAGGCGGAGCGCATCGACGCGATCGTGAAGATCGCCACCCACGCGGAGGAGGTCGGGCTGGATGTCTTCGCCGTCGGCGAGCACCACAACCCGCCGTTCTTCTCGTCGCCCCCCACGACCCTGCTGGCCCACATCGCCGCCCTCACCAAGACCCTGACGGTGACGACCTCGACCACGCTCATCACCACGAACGACCCGGTGCGCATCGCCGAGGAGTACGCGATGCTGCAGCACCTGTCGAAGGGTCGCATGGATCTGATGATCGGCCGCGGAAACACCGGTCCGGTGTACCCGTGGTTCGGCCAGGACATCCGCCAGAGCCTCCCGCTCGCCCTCGAGAACTACAACCTGCTGCACCGCCTGTGGCATGAGGACGTCGTGGACTGGGAGGGACGCTTCCGCACGCCGCTGCAGGGCTTCACCTCCACGCCGCGTCCGCTCGACGACGTCCCGCCGTTCGTCTGGCACGGCAGCATCCGCACCCCGGAGATCGCCGAGCAGGCCGCGTTCTACGGCAACGGCTTCTTCGCGAACAACATCTTCTGGCCGAAGGAGCACTACGCGCGCCTCATCGCGTTCTACCGCGAACGCTTCGAGCACTACGGGCACGGCACCGCGAAGCAGGCGATCGTCGGCCTCGGCGGCCAGGCGTTCGTCGCGAAGAACTCGCAGGACGCGAAGGACCAGTTCCGCCCCTACTTCAACGAGGCCCCCGTCTACGGCAACGGCCCGACGATGGAGGAGTTCGAGGAGGCGACCCCGCTGACAGTGGGCAGCCCGCAGGAGATCATCGACAAGACGCTGACCTTCCGCGAGTGGGCCGGCGACTACCAGCGCCAGCTGTTCCTCGTCGACCACGCGGGACTCCCGCTCAAGATGGTGCTGGAGCAGCTCGACCTGCTGGGCGAGCACGTCATCCCGGTGCTCCGCAAGGAGACCGAGGCCCGCAAGGACCCGGAGACCCCGGAGGCTCCGACCCACGCGTCCCTCGTGAAGGCGAAGTACGGCGACGCCGCCCCGCGCCAACCGCGCCCGAACGCGAACCGCGGCGACAACGTCACCGGCGCGTCCCCCTACCAGGACACCGAGGAGCAGTTCCAGGCGAGCTACCCGTCGCTCTGAGCGACACGGCACGCGAACCGGCGAACGAGAGAAGGAAGATCATGATCAGCACCGAGCAGCGGCCGTTCCGGGTCGTGGTGGTGAACGCGGGCGTCAGCGACCCGTCGTCCACCAAGATGCTCGCCGACCGCCTCGCCCTGCGCGTCGAGGCGAACGCCCAGCGCGACGGACGCACGGTGGAGACGCTCAACCTCGACCTGCGCGAGCTGCTGCCCGAGCTGGGCGCGGCCCTCGCGTCCGGTCACCTCGGCCCGAAGTTCACGAAGGCGGTCGAGGCCCTGAAGTCGGCGGACGGCATCATCGCGACGGCGCCGGTCTACAAGGCCGGCCCGAGCGGACTGTTCACCTCCTTCTTCCAGGTGCTCGACAACGATCTGCTCATCGCGAAGCCCGTCGTCCTGGGCGCGACCGCCGGCACCGCCCGGCACGCGCTCGTGGTCGACGGCGAGATGCGGTCGCTGTTCGCCTTCCTCCGTACGATGACGGCGCCGACCTCGGTGTTCGCGTCCACGGAGGACTGGCAGGACTCGTCGCTCACCAAGCGGATCGACCGCGCGGCTCGCGAGCTCGTCGTGCTGATGGAGTCCGAGGTCGAGGCGAAGATCACCGACACCTCGTGGGACAGCTACCAGCACGAGTTCGGCTCCGCGGGCGGCAACGCCCTCGGGATCGACCTGGAGTCCGACCTGATGCGACTGGCCACCGGCGGGAGCCTTCCCGCTACACGTCCGTAGCGGCGGACAGCCTTCCGTCCACGAACAGGCCCCGGCGACGCCGGGGCCTGTCCTCGTTCTGCGGGTCTCTGCGCCCGCGGTAGTCTGCAGGGTAGAACAGGAAGGTCTTGGGGTTGGACGTTCTCAGTGTGCTGCAGTGGATCGGCGTGGTCGTCTGCCTGATCCTCGCGCTGTCGGGGCTCATCCCGGTGGTCGCCGCCGCCGCGACCTTCGTGGTCATCCCCTTCCATGCGTGGATCAACCACTACAAGAAGGCCGCGCCGTACTTCCCCCGGGTCGCCATCGTCGTCCCGGCCTGGAACGAGGGCGCGGTGATCGGCGCCTCCATCGACCGGCTGATGAAGCTGGACTACCCGCTCGACGCCCTGCGCATCTACGTCGTCGACGACGCGAGCACCGACGACACCCCCGACGTGGTCCGCGGCCGCGCCGAGCAGTACCCCGGCAACGTCTTCCTCTTCCGCCGCGAGCAGGGCGGCCAGGGCAAGGCGCACACGCTCAACCACGGCATCGAGCGGATCCTCCAGGACGACTGGATGGAGGCGCTCCTCATCATGGACGCCGACGTCATCTACCTGCCGGACTCCCTGCGGCGCATGACCCGTCACCTCGCCGACCCGGACGTCGGTGCGGTCTCGGCGTACATCCGCGAGGGCAGCAGCGAGCGCAACTACCTGACCAAGTTCGTCGGCGTCGAGTACGTTCTCTCGCAGCCCGCCGCCCGCCGCGCCCAGAACGTCCTCGGCGCCCAGGCCTGCCTCGCCGGCGGCGCGCAGCTGCACACCCGCGAGAACCTGCTGGCCATCGGCGGCCGGATCGACACGTCCTCGCTCGCGGAGGACACGATCACCACGTTCGAGACGCAGCTGCTGGGCAAGAAGGTCGTCTTCGAGCCGCACGCGCACGTCCTGGCCGAGGAGCCGAACCGCGTCGACGCCCTGTGGAAGCAGCGCCTGCGCTGGGCCCGCGGCAACGTCACGGTCACCGCGCGGTACTCGAAGGTGTGGTTCCGGCCGTCGCGGAAGCACCACCTCGGCGGCATCAGCTTCGGCATCGTCTGGTTCAGCCTGTGGCTGCTCCCGCTCATCATGATCACCTCGTCGATCGGCCTGGCCGGGTTGCTGTTCCTGCAGGACGAGGTGGCGACCGGCGTGTTCCGCATCCTCTGGATCTCGGCCGCGCTCTCGTACCTGTTCGTGCTGATACTCGGTGCGCAGACGGACGGCTCGACGACCAAGCACACCATCGGCCACGTGCTGCTCTTCCCGGGCATCATCAACATGATCGTCATGGTGACCGCCCTGTTCCCGCCGGTCACGCTGGTCTGGCTGCCCGGCCTGTTCGGCTGGACCCTCGACGGCCCGACGCTGTTCGTGCTGACGCTGGCGATCTACATCTGGATCCCGTTCTCCATGGTCGTCGCCTGGCTCGCGCGCAAGTCCGAGAAGACTCGCGCCGGCCGCTGGCTGGCCCCCCTGCTGATCTACCTGGCCGGGTACGGCTCGCTGCTCTGCGCGATCACGTTCGACTCCTACCTGAAGGAGCTGGCGGGCACCGAGGCGAAGTGGGACAAGACCGAGAAGGTCGGCCGCGTCGCGACGAGCTGACGGGTCATACCGCGGGACGACATCCCGCGGATGACGCGATGACCCGATGATGCCCCTCGCGGCCGACGCACGCCGGCGGCGCGCTGGGCACGCTGGAGGCATGACACCCTCCCCGGCCCTAACGGCCTCCGGCCTCACCAAGTCCTACGGCTCCTCCCTCGCGCTCGCGGGCGTCGACTTCCGCGTCGACCCCGGCGAGTCGGTGGCGATCATGGGCGCGTCCGGCTCAGGCAAGACGACCCTCCTGCACTGCCTGGCGGGCATCGTCGCGCCGGATGCGGGGACCGTCGTGCTCACGACGGCGAGCGGACCGGTGGACGTCACCCGGCTGGGCGAGGCCGGACGGTCGCGGCTCCGGCGGGAGGAGTTCGGCTTCGTGTTCCAGCAGGGGCTGCTGCTGCCCGAGCTGACCGCTGTCGAGAACGTCGCCCTGCCGCTCATGCTCACCGGCGCCGACCGCCGGGCCGCGGAGCAGACCGCCGCCATGTGGCTGGCCGCGCTCGGGCTCGCCGGGTTCGAGTCCCGCCGCATCGGCGAGCTGTCCGGCGGCCAGGCGCAACGAGTCGCGATCGCGCGAGCCCAGACGACCGGCGCGTCGGTGGTGTTCGCCGACGAACCGACCGGGGCCCTGGACTCGGCGACATCCGCCGAGGTGATGGAGGCGCTCATCCGCTCGACGACCGGTCGAGGACGCTCGCTCGTGGTCGTCACGCACGACGAGACCGTCGCGGCCCGGTGCTCTCGCGTCGTGCGGCTCGCCGACGGCCGCATCGTGGACGGGGTGGCGACGCGATGACGACGCTCCGCCTCGCGTGGCTGTTCGGCCGCCGCAGCGCCTCGGACCGCTCGACGGTCGTGCTCCCCGTGCTCGCGTTCGCCGTCGTCACGGCCCTGCTGCTCATCGTGGCGGGAGGCGCGCAGGCCTTCTTCTCGTGGACGGACGCCGAGGCCCTCCTCTACCAGATGCTCGCCGTGGTCGCGCTGGCGCTGCTCGTGGTTCCGCTGGCCGCCCTCGGCGGGTCGGCCGCACGGCTGTCGGCCCGGCGCCGGGACGACC
>JAEWJG010000400.1 GCA_023386675.1 Actinomycetes bacterium | reverse complement strand
CATGTCGCAGGCAACTGTACCGGCGCGCTCAGCGCCGGCCGGTCACCACGTCTCGGGGCGCGCGCCGTGCGGGACGGGCGCCGGCCGCTCGACGGTCGAGGCCAGCGCCACGACCTCGTGCGTCGCGCCCGCCCGCAGCACCGCCTCCATGATCTCGAGCACGTGGAAGGCGAGCTCGCCGGAGGCCCGCGCCGGACGGCCGGTCTCGATCGCGCGCGCCAGGTCGGCCAGGCCGTACCCGCGACCCGCGCCGGCGTACCCCGCCACGGGCTCCACGTCGCTGAATTCGCGGTCGTCGGCCGTCGCGAGCTGCACGGTGTCCGAGAACATGTTCGGGTCGGGCACCGCGATGGTGCCGGCGGTGCCGTAGACCTCGAACTTCGGCGAGCGCGACGCCCACACCTCGAACGAGACGGTCAGGGTCGAGATGACGCCGGACGCGTGCTCCAGGATCGCGGTGACGTGCGTGTCCACGTCGACCGGGATGACGGTGCCGGCGAGCGGGCCCGTCGCGACCCGACGCTCCCGCGTCGAGCGGCCGGTGGCGCCGGCGACGCGCACGACCGGTCCGAAGAAGGTGACAAGGCTGGTCAGGTAGTACGGCCCCATGTCGAACAGCGGGCCGCCGCCCGGCTGGTAGTAGAACGCGGGGGCCGGATGCCACAGCTCGTGGCCGGGTGCGCTCCACGCCACGGCGGCCGCGACCGGGTCCCCGATCGCGCCCTCGTCGAGCAGCGCCCGTGCGGTCTGGATGCCCGTGCCGAGCACGGTGTCGGGCGCGCTGCCGACGCGCAGCCCGTTCGCGGCGGCGCGAGCCAGGATCGGCGCCGCCTCGGCCGTGGACAGGGCAAGCGGCTTCTCGCCGTAGACGTGCTTGCCCGCGTCGAGCGCCCTCAGCGCGACCTCGGCGTGCGCGGCGGGGATGGTCAGGTTGAGCACCGCATCCACGTCGGGGTGCGCGAGGAGGGCGTCGACCGAAAGCGCCTGGACGCGCTGCTCGGCGGCGACGGCCGATGCGCGATCGAGGTCGAGGTCCGCCACGGCGGTGAGTCGCAGGTTCGGCAGCTGCGGGAGGTGCTCGAAGTACTGCGTGGAGATGACTCCGACGCCGATGACGCCGACGTTCAGCGGGCTGCCCACAGCAGCCCCCTCTCGATGATGGTGCGCACGGGCCGGCTCTCGACGATCTCCAGCCGGTGGCCGGGAGCCGAGACGAAGATGCGGCCCTCGCCCCACTGGCGCGTCCAGATCGCGGGCGACGTGACCGGCCGGTTCCAGGCGTCCCACGGCCGCACGGCCTGCGTGGTGGTCGCGAGGACATCGTTGTACTCGTCGCTCAGCACCCAGTACTGCTCGGTCACGAGGTCGAAGTCCTCGATCCCCTCTGTGACGGGATGCCGTTTACCTTCTTCGGTGATGTGCACGGTGTACGGGATGTAGTTGTCGCTCTGGTCGCCGACGCGCTCCGCGGGGTCCTTTCCGGCGTGATGGGCGAACTGGCCGCCGATCATGTGGAGGTAATCGGCGTTGTTCCGGTACGAGTCGGCGATGCCGCCGTGCCAGCCGGCCATCCCGGTGCCGTTGAGGACGGCGTTGCGCAGGCCTCGGAACTCCGCGTCCTCGATGGTGCTCATCGTGTTGACCTGGACGATCAGATCCACGCCGGCCAGGTACTCCTCGTCGGCGTAGACCGCCGTGCCCTCCTCGACGTGGACGTCGAAGCCGTTGTCGGTCAGGAACGGGACGAACAGGTCGGTGGTCTCGACGGGCATGTGCCCGTCCCAGCCGCCGCGGACGATCAGTGCGTGCTTGCTCATGCTTCCTTCGCGGGTCAGGGGATCGGGGTCCAGGCGCTGCCTGCGGCGGCGCTGCGCTCGACGGCGTCGAGGACGCGCTGGATGTGGAGGCCGTCGGCGAACGACGGTTCTGGGTCCTCGCCGGTAGCGATGGCGGTCACGAAGTCGACCACCTCGTGGCTGAACGCGTGGTCGTACCCGATCGCGTGACCAGTGGGCCACCAGTTGGCCATGTAGGGATGCTCGGGCTCGGTGGCGATGATCCGCACGAAGCCTTGCTCCCCCGCCGGCGCGGTCGCGTCGTAGAACTCCAGTTCGTTCATCGACTCCAGGTCGAAGGCGATGGCGCCGCGGGAGCCGCTGAGCTCGATCCGGAGCGCGTTCTTGCGTCCGGTCGCGTAGCGGGTCGCCTCGAAGGCGCCGATCGCGCCAGCCGCAGCTCCGCCGCTGAGGCGTGCGGTGAACCACGCGGCGTCGTCCACGGTCACCCGGCCGCGCTCGGCGGAGGCGGTGCCCGAGAGACCGACGGTCTCGCCGAGCAGCGGACGCTCCTCGACGAAGGTCGCGAGCGTGCCCGAGACGCCGACCAGGCGCGAGCCGGTGAGGTGCTCCACGAGGTCGATCGCGTGCGCACCGATGTCGCCGAGCGACCCGGATCCCGCCGCGGCCTTGTCCAGCCGCCACGTCATCGGGCCGTCCTCGTCGCGCAGCCAGTCCTGCAGGTAGAGCGCCCGCACCTGGCGGATCTCGCCGAGCCGTCCCTCCTGCACCAGCCGCCGGGCCACGCCGATGGCGGGCACGCGCCGGTAGCTGAAACCGACCATCGAGCGGATGCCGCGGGCCGCCGCACCCTCAGCAGCCTCCGTCATCGCCTCGGCCTCCTCGACCGTGTTGGCGAGGGGCTTCTCGCAGAGGACGTGCTTGCCTGCTGCGAGCGCGGCGATCGCGATCTCGGCGTGACTGTCGCCCGACGTGCAGATGTCGATGACGTCGATGTCCGGGTCGGCGACGACTTCGTGCCAGTCGGTCGCGGCGCGGCGCCAGCCGAAGCGGCGGCGGGCGTCCTCGACGCGGGCGGCGTCGCGGCCCACGATGACGTCCATCACCGGCTCGGCGGGGAGGTCGAAGAACCGGGGAGCGGTGCGCCAGCCCTGCGAGTGCGCGGCGCCCATGAAGCCGTACCCGATCATGGCGACTCTGAGCTGGGGCGTGTCGTCGGTCATCGTCGGCCTTCCTCCCGTGGATCCCCCAGCGACGCTAGGGGGCTGTTCCGAGCGGGAGCAAGTTTCACCGCGAGGTTGGAAAACTTTCGTTCAGTCCCGGGGCGCGGCCGTCGAGCCGCGCTCGATCAGGCTGGTGGCGAGCTCCATCCGGGTGGTCTCCGCCGCCCCGGCCCGCAGCCGCAGCGCCAGCCGCGCCGCCTCCTCCGCCATCTCCTGCAGCGGCTGCCGGATGGTCGTGAGCGGCGGGTGCGCCCACGATGCGGACGGCGCGTCGTCGAAGCCGACGACGGACACGTCGCCCGGCACCGCCAGCCCGAGCGCGAAGGCGGCGTCGTAGACGCCGAGCGCCTGCATGTCGTTGGCGCAGACGATCGCGGTCGGGCGG